>NZ_JBQGCX010000370.1:0-1537 GCF_052038725.1 Actinosynnema sp. | reverse complement strand
GTTCGCGAGTCCGCGAACGCCGTCGGTGCCGAACAGCCGAGCCATGATCTGAGGGCCTCCGTGTGGTCGAAGCGGTGGCGAGACCCACGCACAGCACAGCGGGAGCAGCGGTTCGGTGAACCGCTGCTCCCGCAGTGTGGTGCTCGCCGTCCCGGTGAAGGGGTCAGCGCTTGCTGTACTGAGGCGCCTTGCGGGCCTTCTTCAGACCGTACTTCTTCCGCTCCTTGACCCTGGGGTCGCGGGTGAGGAAGCCGGCCTTCTTGAGGACCGGGCGGTCCTCGGAGTCGACGGCGATCAGCGCGCGGGCGATCGCGAGGCGCAGCGCACCGGCCTGGCCGGTGGTGCCGCCGCCGCGCAGGTTCGCGATGACGTCGAACGTCTCGGGCTTCTCGGTCGTGACCAGGGGCTCGCGGATGAGCTGCTGGTGGACCTTGTTCGGGAAGTACTGGTCCATCGTCTTGCCGTTGAGCGTGAACTTGCCGGTGCCGGGCAGCAGGCGAACGCGGACGATCGCCTCCTTGCGGCGGCCGACGGTCTGCGCCAGGTGCGGCGCGCCGTTCAGCTGGTGGAGGACGACGGGAGCGGACTCCTCCTCGACCTCGTCACCGTCGACGGCCTCGACGTCGCCCTCGACGGCGTCGGCCTCGACGGCCTCGCCCTCGGTGGCCTCGGCCTCGACGGCGTCGAACTCGGCGACCTCCGCCGCCTCGACGGCGTCGTTCTCGGTCTCAGGGGTGCTCACGGCGACTTCCTCGTTCTGCTCGGTCACTGGGCGACCTTCTTGATCTCGAACGGCTGCGGCTGCTGCGCAGCGTGCGGGTGCTCCGAGCCGGTGTAGACCTTCAGCTTGGAGGCCATCGCGCGGCCGAGGCGGTTCTTGGGCAGCATGCCCTTGATCGCCTTCTCGACCAAGCGGTCGGCGCGGGTGTCGAGCAGCTCGCCGAACGACTGCTTGCTCAGACCACCGGGGTGGCCGGAGTGGCGGTAGGCGAAGGCCTGCTCCCGCTTCTTGCCGGTCAGCGCCACCTTGTCGGCGTTGATGACGATGACGAAGTCACCGGTGTCAACGTGTGGGGCGTAGGTCGGCTTGTGCTTGCCGCGCAGCAGCGTCGCGGCCTGGGTGGCGAGCCGACCGAGCACCAGGTCCTGGGCGTCGATCACGTGCCAGGCGCGGGTCACCTCGCCGGGCTTCGGGCTGTACGTGCGCACGGGTCTACCTCGTCGTCACTTGCGTCTGGGGTCATTGCGGCGGCTGCTCAGGCCGGACCCCAATCACGGGCAAGGACCAGAACACGAGGAGCGCAGTGGGCGCACCCGGGTACCGCACAACAAAGTAGGAAGATACCGGTTGGGTGTCGGGCGGGTCAAAACGACCCCCCCGTCACGCTGTGCAACCGGTCGTCGGGAACGCGCCGGGACGCCTGCCCCCGCACGTGCCGAGGCCCCGCGACCGGGTGGTCGCGGGGGCCGCGGCGCGGCTGGGGATCGCGGGGGCAGCGGGCCCCGCGCGGGGTCACCCCCCCCGGGCCGGGTTTCG
>NZ_JBQGCX010000369.1:0-1952 GCF_052038725.1 Actinosynnema sp. | reverse complement strand
CCGTAGTCGCCGCCGCCGGACACCAGTGGCGCGGGGGCCGCGTAGAGCTGCGGCAACGCGCCCGCGGCCGGGGACTGGGACAGCGCGTCGGTGATCTTGCCCGCCCAGTCGACCAGCGCGTTCCGGTGCGCCTTGGCCATGGTCGAGCTGAGCTCGGTCCGCGAGACGCCGGGGTGCGCAGCGACGGAGGTCACGTCCGCGCCGGACAGCCTCAGCCGCCGGTCCAGCTCCCGCGCGAACAGCAGGTTGGCGAGCTTGGACTGGCCGTAGCCGACCCACGGGGCGTAGCGGCGCACCTCGAAGTTCGGGTCCGCCAGGTCCAGCCCGCCCAACCGGTGCGCGACGGACGACACGGTCACCACGCGGGCGCCTGCGCGGGCCCGCAGCGCGGGCATCAGCAGCCAGGTCAGCGCGGCGTGCCCCAGGTGGTTGACGCCGAACTGCGACTCGAACCCGTCGGCGGTGCGGGCGAGCGGCGGGGCCATCAGGCCCGCGTTGTTGACCAGCAGGTCCAGCCCGCCGCCGGTCAGCTCCAGGACCCGCTCGGCGGCGGCGCGCACCGACGCCAGCTCCCCCAGGTCCAGCCGCACGAGCTCGGCCTCGCCGTGCCGGGAGACCCGCTCGACGGCGGCCAGGCCGCGCTCGCGGGAGCGGCAGGCCAGCAGCACCCTGGCGCCCCTGGCGGCCAGCACCTCGGCGGTGCGCAGGCCCAGGCCGGAGTTCGCGCCGGTCACCAGCGCGGTGCGCCCTGCCTGGTCGGGGATGTCGACTTCGGTCCACTTGGCCATGGGTGCCTTCCTACCGGTCGGGTGGTGCGGTCGCGGCAGCCGGGGTGCGCGTTCGCGGGGCGCTGACCTGCGGTTCGCCCGAGCGGTCCGGCGCGGTCCGGCGCGGTGCGAAGCGGTGCGAAGTGGTGATCGGCGCGACAGCCCGCCCGGCGGTGGTCGAATCGCGGGGTCGGGGCCCGCGTCGTTAGCGTGGGGCGGTGGAACTCCGGATCTTCACCGAACCCCAGCAGGGCGCGGGCTACGACGACCTGCTCCGCGTCGCCCGCGCCGCCGAAGCCGCAGGGTACGGGGCGTTCTTCCGCTCCGACCACTACCTGAAGATGGGCTCGGTGGACGGCCTGCCCGGCCCCACCGACCCGTGGATCACCTTCGCGGGCCTGGCCCGCGACACCACGACCATCCGCCTCGGCACGCTCATGACCGCCGCCACCTTCCGCTACCCCGGCCCGCTGGCCATCAGCGTCGCCCAGGTCGACCAGATGTCCGGGGGCCGGGTCGAGTTCGGCCTCGGCGCCGGGTGGTACGAGGAGGAGCACACCGCCTACGGCATCCCGTTCCCGAGCGTGCGGGAGCGGTTCGACCGGTACGCCGAGCAGCTGGAGATCATCACCGGCCTGTGGGCCACCCCGGTCGGCGAGGACTACACCTTCCAGGGCGACCACTACCGGCTGATCGACGCCCCGGCGCTGCCCAAGCCCGTGCAGGAGCGGGTGCCGGTGCTGATCGGCGGCAAGGGCGCCAAGCGCACGCCCGCGCTCGCCGCCAAGCACGCCACCGAGTTCAACCTGCCGTTCGTGGACGTCGAGTTCGCGGCCGAGCAGTTCGCCCGCGTCGACCAGGCGTGCCGCGACATCGGCCGCGACCCGGCGGAGATCACCCGCTCGGCGGCGCTGGTCGCGGCGATCGGCCGGGACGACGCGGAGGTCGCCCGCAGGGCCGCCGCGCTCGGGCGCGACGTCGACGAGCTGAAGGCCAACGGCCTGGCGGGCACGCCCGCCGAGGTCGTGGACCGGCTCGGGCAGTGGCGGGAGCGCACCGGCGTCAGCCGGGTGTACCTCCAGCTGCTCGACCTGGCGGACCTGGACCACCTGGAGCTGGCGGCGGCGGAGATCGCGCCGCAGCTGAGGGGCTGAGCGCGACCGGCGGCGGGACCGCCGGGCCGAG
>NZ_JBQGCX010000368.1:0-1875 GCF_052038725.1 Actinosynnema sp. | reverse complement strand
GCCGAGTCCGCGCCCGAGCAGGCCAGGTTGAAGGAGCGGGTGGCCAGGGCGGTGTGGTGGACCAGGGCGTGCGGGGAGCGGTGGCACCAGTTGCCGTTCGCGCCGTTGGTGTCGTCGGTGTAGTCGCCCGCGCCCTCGCCTGCCATGGCGCTGTCGCCCAGGGAGACGACCGCGGTGTCGCGGGTGTCCGCCGGGTCGCGGGGTGTGGGGGCGGAGAGGACGATGGTGGCTGCGAGCAGGAGCAGGGCTGCTGCGGCGGCGGCGGTGGTGGCGGTGGCGGCAGTGGTGGTGGTCAGGGTGAGAGTTTTGCGCGGCAAGGTGCCCCCCGGGTGTCCTGGTGGGGATGATCCCGGTTGGGGGCGGGGGGCCGAACCCCTGGGTCGGGGTGGGTGCACCCCTAGTGAGGGGTGCGAGGTTTAGGGGGAACCCCTGAAGTGGACAGGGCCCCTTCGGGGGGACTGCGGGCGGTGCTCGGGTCGCTACGCTTGGCGTGTTGACCCCCTCGGCGGACGGCGGAGCGCTGGTTCGGATGGACAGCCCCTGGAGTGAGCAGCCGCGCTTGGCGCTGCGCGCCACGGCGCAGGGGCTGCTGCTCGTGGCCAGCGCGTTCGCGTCGCTGGTGGTGGTGATCCTGACGGTGCTGTCGGTCGCGTTCCTGGTGCTGGGCGTGGGTGTGCTGCTGGTGCCGGTGGCGGTGACCGCGCTGCGGTGGACGGCCAACCAGAGCAGGCGGTTGGCGAGCGCGGCCGGGGTGGAGATCGCGCGGCCGTACCTGCCCCGGCCCGAGCCGCCCGAGGGCGTGCTGGACGTGGTGCACCGGACGTACTGGTTGCTGCGGGACCCGGCCACGTGGCGGGACCTGGGGTGGGCGGTCGGGAACACGTTCTTGGGGTTCCTGGCCGGGTTGTTCCCGGTGACGACGCTCGCGTACGCGGTGCAGTGCACGGTGGTGACGGGATCGGCTTGGGCTTTCTTCGGGGACGCCGGGGAGTGGTTCCTGGGGATCTTCATGCCGTTCGGGGGTGTGCCGGGGCTCGCGCTGTCCCTGGGCATCGGGGTCGTGTCGTTGGCGACGTGGCTGTTCGGGTCGCACTGGGTGGTGCGGGGGCACGCGCTGCTGACCAACGCGCTGCTGTCGCCGACGCGGCGCGCGCTGCTGGCGGATCGGGTGCAGGAGTTGTCGGACACGCGGACCGAGATCATCGACGTGCAGGCTGCGGAGCTCCGGCGGATCGAGCGGGATCTGCACGACGGGGCGCAGGCGCGGTTGGTGGCGATCGGGATGAAGCTGGGGGCGGCGGACCGGTACCTGGAGTCCGATGTGGACGCGGTGCGGACGCTGCTGCTGGAGGCGCGCGAGGCGTCGGTGAAGGCGTTGGAGGAGTTGCGGAACCTGGTGCGGGGCATCCACCCGCCGCTGCTCGCGGAGCGGGGGTTGGGGGCGGCGATCGAGGCCCTGGCGCTGGAGAGCCCGCTGGACGTGGAGCTGGCGGTCGACCTGCCGAGGCGGTTGTACGCGCCGTTGGAGTCGGCGGCGTACTTCGCGGTGTCGGAGCTGCTGACGAACGCGGCCAAGCACTCGGACGCCCGGCACGTGGGGATCGTGGCCCGGTTGACCGAGGAGAAGTTGATCATCTCGGTGAGCGACGACGGGCGCGGTGGGGCGAGCACCAACGGGGGTACTGGGCTGCGGGGGATCGCGCGCCGGTGCGCGTCGTTCGACGGTAGCCTTGATGTTCGGAGTCCGGTCGGGGGACCAACTGTCGCGATCTTGGAGCTGCCGTGCGCGTCGTCCTCGCCGAGGACCTCTATCTACTGAGGCAAGGTCTGGTCCAGCTGCTGGAGTCCCACGGGTTCGAGGTGGTGGCCGCGGTG
>NZ_JBQGCX010000367.1:0-2691 GCF_052038725.1 Actinosynnema sp. | reverse complement strand
TCGACGGCCTCGCGGGTGACCGCGCGCAGCGCCGCCGAACCGGCCTCGTCGCGCGGGCGCAGCACGTGCCACCAGTCCAGCGGCGGCACGACCGGGCTGCCCGAGGCGTTCTCCTGGCAGGGCTCGTCGCCGAGCGCGTCGAGCGCGGGCAGGTGGTCGGTCCAGTAGTGGCAGGTCAGGGGCGGCAGCGGGGTCGGCTCGGTCAGCTCAGCGCTGGCCGCGCGGCCCAGTGCGGCGATCGCGGCGGGCAGGCCGCTGGGCGCCGGCGCGGTGGTGGCGCGGTACGGCTCCCGGAACCACGAGAGCGCGTCGTCGACCTGCCAGTCGGTGATGGTGGGCCCGGTCGCGGCCAGCGCCTCCGGGCCCAGCGCGCGGGCGGTGTCGGCGAACGCGGCGAACGCGCGGAACCCGGCGCGCAGCAGGGCGCCGCGGCGCACCACGTCGGCCACGCCCGCGATCAGACCGGGGTGGGTCAGGCCGGGCAGGGCGGTGGTGATGGCCTCGGCGAGCGGGATGGCCTGCCCCCGCGAGACGGCCGCGAGCCAGGCCTGCCGGTCGTGCTTGTCCAGCTCCTCGACCAAGCCCTCCTCGCCGACCGCGGCGTCGAGCATGGCGTCGACGGCCTCGCGGGTGACCGCGCGCAGCGCCGCCGAACCGGCCTCGTCGCGCGGGCGCAGCACGTGCCACCAGTCCAGCGGTGGCACGACCGGGCTGCCCGAGGCGTTCTCCTGGCAGGGCTCGTCGCCGAGCGCGTCGAGCCTGCCCAGCTCGGTGCCGTCGACGTCGAGCAGCCGCAGGCCGTTGTGCACGGCCATCAGCACGAGCCGCCCGCCCGAGGGCAGGTGCAGCAGCCCGGCCGGGATCTCGCCGATCTTCGGCCTGCGCACGGTGCGGCCGTCGATCCCCTCGGCCGACCAGGAGCGGTCCGCCTCGCGGCGCACCCGCCAGCCGTGCAGGCCGTTCGCCGCGCCCAGCGGGCTGGTCGCGGTCCCGGGGACGGCGGGCCGCAGCTCGCAGGCCTCGTGGACCAGCCGGGCGCCGGTGGCGGCGAAGCCCTCCAGGAACGCGGGCAGGCTGGTCCGGCCCGCGTCGCCGGTGGCCGGGTCGATCTCGTGCAGGCTCCAGTCCCAGGCCTCGCCCCGGTCGGCCCACAGGGTCGTGCCGTCGCTCAGCGGGTCGGCGGTGACCGGGATGTCCGTGTCGCCGAGCTGCACGACCCGGCCGCCGGAGAACCGGCCGTCGCCGACCGCGATGGAGCCGCGCAGCGCGCCCGCGCGGTGGAACGGCGGTCGCCGGTCGGGCAGCGGGAAGGTGCTGCCGGGCGCGTGGCTCCAGTAGGCGCGCTCGCCGCCGGGGGCGTTCCAGCGCACCAGGAGCGAGCCGTCGTGCCAGTCGGCGCTCACCCGGAAGAACAGGCCGTGGCGCTGGTCGGCGGGGATGCGCAGCTGGTGCTCGTCGAGCACGCCGTCCGGGCCGACGACGACCAGCCGCTCGCCCCGGCTGAGCACGAGCGCGGGCCAGCCCTCGCCCGCGATCCGGGTGCCGTAGTCGCCGGGCGGGAGGGCCGCGAGGTCGCGGTGCGCCTGGTCGAGGGCGGGCCAGCCCAGCTCGTCGTACAGGCCGGCGCGCAGGGTGGTCAGGACGGCGCCCGCGACATCGGTGGCGGCGATCGCGTCGGCGGCCTCGGGCACGTCGGCGAACGCCTCGGGGATGCCGACCACGCGCAGCTCCGCCAGCCGCTCGCGCAGGGCGGGCAGCCCGTGCGGGCCGGGGCCGGGCGAGCGGGTGGTGATCCACGCGCCGAGCGCGGCGCGCAGGCCGGGGACGGCGCAGGCGGCGGTCAGCACGCCCGCGTCGACCACGTCGGCGCGCACGGCCCGCTCCAGGTGCACGACCAGGCCCTCGCCGAGGGCGTCGGCGAACTCGGAGGCGGCCAGGGCGCGCAGGTCGCGGCGGCCGGGGGCCTCGTCGGCGAGCCACTTGCCGACCGTGAGGTAGCTGTCGGGGTGCAGCGGGGGCGCGACGGGCACACCGCCGGCGAGGACCAGGTCGAGGACGTCGAGGGCGTGGTTGCGCCAGCCGCGCAGCAGCTCGACGGGGTGGCCGTCGGCGCGCAGGCGGGGCAGCATCCGCTCGACGAGGTCGAGCAGGGCCTGGGAGCGGGGGTTGGGCTCCCAGACGGGGTGGGCGGTGACGACGGCGGTGGCCAGCCAGTGCGCGGCGGTGACGGGGAGCGGCGGGCCGTCCGGGTCGGTGAGGGCGTCGGCGGCGCCGGACTCGGTGAGGACGTCGAGCCAGGTGTCGAACGCGGCGGCGTCGGCGGGGATGAACTCCAGCAGCCTGCGCCGCACGTCCGCGTCGGCGCGCGCCAGGTCGACGAGCGCGGGCCGGTAGGACTTCCAGAAGCCGGCGTTCGCCCTGGTGACGGCGGTCGTGCCGAGCAGGGCGGACAGCACGGACCGCTGCTCGGCGCGCTGGTCGAGCTTGGCCGCCTTGGCCAACCGGTTCAGGTCCTCGGGCATCCCGGCGTACGGGGGCAGCCCGCCCTGGGTGCGCTTGACGCACAGCGCGCGGAACAGGGCGTAGGAGGCGGCCGGGTCGCCCCGGCCGACCAGGCCCCTGGCGTGCGCGGACAGCGCCTTGGCGGTCAGGGCGCCCGCGAACGCGAACTCCAGGAACACCTCGCGGGTG
>NZ_JBQGCX010000366.1:0-2097 GCF_052038725.1 Actinosynnema sp. | reverse complement strand
CCGCGCGCCGCCCCGGTGCGCCCGCCGGCGCGCTCGACGACGGCGAGGACCCGGCGGGCGCCGCCGCCGCCGCGCGCGCGGCGGCCGGCCCCCTCGACCGAGCGGACGGTGCGCTCGAGGTCGTCGGGGCCGGAGAGCGGGTAGCCCAGCGGGGCGTCAGCCCACCCGGGGGCGTCCCAGACCGCGACGTCGGCGCCCAGGTCCGCGAGGTCGAGGGCGACCCGGGCGCCGAGGCCGCGGGCGCCGCCGGTGACGACCGCGACGCGGCCTCCCAGCGGTCGGTCCGTGGCTGTTGAAGAACCATTCACCTGAATGAGGATTCACCACCGGTGATGTGGTGTCAACCACATCTCGCAACCCCAGCGGTGGCAGCGCTCCTACCCGCGTGGGCTGTCCAGACCGGCCCCTGAATGGTCCGTCAGGTTGCTGCGTTCCCTCGAAGTCGCTTTACACTTCGGCGCATGCCTGGCAGTCAGACCACCGGCGCGCGCGGGGCTCTCCTCGCGGCCGCTGCCCGGGTCTTCTCGGACAAGGGGTTCTTCGGGACCCGCATCACCGACATCACCGCCGCCGCCGGGGTCTCGGCCGGCAGCTTCTACACCTACTTCGAGTCGAAGGAGGAGATCCTGGGCGCGGTCATGGACGAGTTCCGCGCCGGGGAGCCCGAGTCGGTGACGGCCGCGCCGGCGAGCAGCGCCGGGGACGCCGAGCAGTGGCTGCGTGCCGCCCTGACCGCGGCCGTCGCCACCTTCGTCGAGAACGCCCGGATGTGGCGCGCCGTCCAGCAGGCGGCGCTCGGCACCGAGCAGATCCGGGCGCGGGTCCGCGACCAGCAGGACGAGGTGGTCGCGGCGGTCGCCGCCGGGATCGCTCCGCTGGTCGACGGCGGGCTCGCGGGACCCCGCACGCCGGCGGAGTTCGTCGCCCGGGCCCTGGTCGCCATGACGGACGAGAGCCTGTTCCAGTGGTACCTGCTCCACGACCAGCCGCTTCCGCAGGACCAGGCCGTCGACCGCCTCCTGTGGGGATGGCAGCGGTTGCTCCGCCTCCAGCCGGCCGCGGGCGGGGCGAGCCGTGGCTGACGAGTCCGCACGCACCCGCCAGGGCCTGCGCACCCGCGGGGCACTGCTGCGCGCCGGTCGCCAGGTCCTCGAGCAGCGCGGCTACCACCAGACCCGGATCGCCGACATCACCCAGCAGGCCAGCACGTCGGTCGGCACGTTCTACCTGCACTTCAAGGACAAGGACGAGCTGTTCCGCCAGCTGCTCATCGACGTCGAGGACGAGGTGTACGGCGAGCTCTCCCCTCGCCGTACCGACACGGTCGACCCGGCCCAGCGGATCGAGGAGACCAACCGCCTGTACCTCCAGGCCTTCCAGCGCAACGCGCAGTTCTGGCGCGTCATCGAGGAGGCCTCACTCTCGGACCCCGAGTCCCGGCGGGTGCTGGACGAGCGGCTGCGCCTCTACCGCTCCCGCACCGAGCGGGCCATCGTGCGCTGGCAGGCCGGCGGGTTCGTCGACGCCGACCTCGACCCGACCCTGGCCGCCGCCCTGCTCGGCTCGATGACCGAACGCTGCGCCTACCACTGGTTCGTGTTCGGCGAGGCGCCCGACCTCGACACGGTCAGCGAGCACCTGACCACCCTCTGGCTCAACCTGCTCGGACTGAGCCGCTCTCAGTAGAAGCCGTGCCGGTCGAGCGGTCCGACCAGCTGCTCCTCCTCGTAGGACAGGTGCGCGGTCAGCCGCTCCGCGAGCCGCTCCACCGCCACGCGCAGGCCGGGCAGCGCGTCCGTGCCGGACACCACCGCGACCAGCGCGCGGTCGACGTCCTCGAGCAGCCCGTGGATCGTGTGGTGCTCCTCGTCGAGCCGGTCGAGGACCGGCCCGAGGCCGGGCTCGCTGCGCCGCAGGTGCGGGAACATCGAGCTGCTCTCGATCGTGTGGTGCGTCGCGACCAGCCGGCAGTAGGACTGGCAGTAGGCGCCGAGCGCCCAGTCGTTCTGGCGCATGGTCATCTCGTTGATGACGCCGCGCGCCCGGCCGGCGTCCATGGTCCCGGCCTCCACCTGGCCGATCACGTCGAAGACCTGG
>NZ_JBQGCX010000365.1:0-4852 GCF_052038725.1 Actinosynnema sp. | reverse complement strand
CGACCACCGGCGGCGCGACCACCGGCGGCAGGACCACCCCGGCCGGAGCCCCCGGCGCGACCATCCCCGGAGCCCGCGCCGCCACGACGGCCCGGTGCCCCGCCCCCACCGCCGTCCCCGGCGGCAGCACCCGCTCGGTGGCCGACTGCGCCAGCGCCGCCAGCTCCCGCCGGTCGGCCGCGCGGCCGGGCGCGATCTCGTCCAGCACGTGCACCTCCACGACCAGCCCGCCGGTCCGCACCACCCGCCAGATCGCGTCCAGCAGCCCGTCCGCCCCCACGTACGCGGGCCGCGTGGTCGCCACCCCGCCGCGCAGGTACCGCAGCGCCACCGGCCGCACCGGCACGCCCGCGTCGAGCGCGGCCTGGAACAGCGCGGGCCGGAACGGCCCCGACTCGCTGCCGCACCAGGTCGTCCCCTCCGCGTGCACCCCCACCGCCGCGCCGGACCGCAGCGCCGCCGCCAGCTCCGCGACCGTCCCCGGCAGCAGCCGCAGCCGCTCCCGGTCCAGGTAGACGGTGCGCGCGGCGGTGATGACCCAGCCGAGCACCGGCCACGACCGGATGTCGCGCTTGGCGACGATCCGGATGGGCTGCACCGAGTCGATGACCAGCTCGTCCAACCAGGACACGTGGTTGGCGACCACGAGCACCCCGCGCCCCGGCGTGCCCTGGAACCGCCGCTCCCCCACCACGCGCGCCTCGACCCCGGAGGCCCGCACCATCAGCCGGAACCACCCGCGCAGCAGCGCTTCCCGCGCCCGCCCGCGCAGCACCAGCGCGGCAGGCGCCACGAGCGCCCCGGCGGCCAGCACGCCCGCCAGCCCGGAGAACCGCAGCGCCGCCCGCGCCCTGCCGACCGTCGCGCCCTCGGCCACGCACCCGTCGCCGCACGGCGACAGGGGCATCCAGGCGTGCGCGGCCATCAGCCGACCTCGCCCAGGAAGAACTTCAGGTACCGCTGGTCGACCCGCTCCATGGACAGCAGCACGAGCAGGTCCGCCACGCCGAACGCCGGGTCGTGCGCGGGCCGCCCGCACACCCACGCGCCGAGCCGCAGGTACCCCTTGAGCAGCGGCGGCACCGCGACCCGCCCGCCGCGCGCGACCGCGTCCACGTCCCACGGCGAGCGCGGCACGACCCGGTGCTCCTCGGGGGCGAGGTTCTTGGCCGACACCTGGTCCCACACGCCCGCCGCGTGCGCGCCGCCGTCGCCCAGCGGCACGGAGGCGCAGCCGACCAGCCAGGAGTGCCCGGACAGCAGCATGTACCGGGCGATCCCGGCCCACACCAGGGAGACGACCGCGCCGGAGCGGTGGTCGGGGTGCACGCAGGAGCGGCCGGTCTCGACGATCTGCGGGCGCAGGCCGTCGAGCGCGGTCAGGTCGAACTCGGTGTCGGAGTAGAGGCCGCCCGCCTCGCGCGCCCGCTCCGGCGGCAGCATCCGGTAGGTGCCCACGATCTCGCCGGTGGCGTCGTCGCGGACCACGAGGTGGTCGCAGAACTCGTCGAAGGGGTCGATGTCGAGGCCGGGGACGGGGGTGCTCAGGGCCGCGCCCATCTCCTCGGCGAAGACCCGGTGCCGCAGGCGTTGCGCGGCGACGACCTCGTCGCCGTCCCTGGCGACCAGGAGGGAGTAGCCCGCGCCGCGCTCGGCGGTGCTCCCGGTGCTGACAAGCAGTTGCGGCTGCGTCATGGCACGTGTGTACCGAGCGCTCGGCGACGGTTGTCAGGTTTTTCCGGTGACGCCTCGGTGGCAGCCGGGTGAACTGCGCGCCGGGGTGATCGGCATTTCCGCCGGGTACGCCTCCCGGCAATCCGCCGGTGGTCCGCTCGTCGAAATCCGGGTATTTCCAGGGGGAAGAGCCGGAGGGCCGCCCCGCGTCGCGGGACGGCACTCGGACCTGGCTGGAGCGGGTGCTCAGCCCTTGCGCTTCTCGACCTCGCCGGTCAGCTGCGGGACGACGGTGAACAGGTCGCCCACCACGCCGTAGTCCGCGATCTCGAAGATCGGGGCCTCCGGGTCCTTGTTGACCGCGATGATGGTCTTCGAGGTCTGCATCCCGGCCCGGTGCTGGATCGCGCCGGAGATGCCGAGCGCGATGTACAGCTGCGGCGACACCGTCTTGCCGGTCTGGCCGACCTGGAACTGGTGCGGGTAGTAGCCGGAGTCGACCGCCGCGCGGGAGGCGCCGACGGCCGCGCCGAGCACGTCCGCGAGCTTCTCCACGACGTCGAACTTCTCCGCGCTGCCGACGCCCCGGCCACCCGCGACGACGACGGTCGCCTCGGTCAGCTCGGGCCGGTCGCCGCCGACCAGGACCTCGCGGCCGGTCACCCTGGTGACCTTGGCGGCGTCGGTGGCGGGCAGCTCGACGGCGACCTCGGCCGCCTCGGCCGGGGCCTCCTCGGCCTCGACGGCGCCGGGGCGCACGGCGATGACCGGCACGCCCCGGGTGGACTTGGCCTTGACCACGAACGCGCCGCCGAAGACGGACTGCGTCACGGAGCCGTCGGCGTCCACGTCGACCGCGTCGTACAGCAGGCCGGAGCCCAGCCGCGCGGCCAGCCGACCCGCGACCTCCTTGCCCTCCAGCGTCGCCGAGATCAGCACGGCGGCCGGGGAGGCGGTGGCGGCGACGGCCTGCAGGGCGTCGACCTTCGGGGTGACCAGGAGGGCGTCCGCGTCGGCGGACTCGGCCGCGTAGACCTTGACCGCGCCGTAGCGGGCCAGGGAGTCCTTCACCTTGCCCGTGACGCCGGGCGATCCGACCACCACCGCGGCCGGGTCGCCGATACGGCGCGCGGCGGATAGCAGCTCATGGGTGACCTTCTTGACCTCGCCGTCGACGTGGTCGACGAGGACCAGGACCTCAGGCATTCCTTGTTCCCCCTTCCCCTTCAGATGAGCTTCTGGCCGACGAGGTACTCGGCGATCTTGGAACCGCCGTCGCCCTCGTCCTCGACGCGCTGACCGGCGGTGCGCGGCGGCTTGGGAGCCGCCTCGACGACCTGCGTCCACGCGGCGCCGAGACCGACCTCGTCCGCGCCCAGACCGAGGTCCGCGGCGGTGAGGGTGGTCACCGGCTTCTTCTTCGCGGCCATGATGCCCTTGAAGGACGGGTACCGGGGCTCGTTGATCTTCTCGTTGACGCTCAGCACGGCCGGGAGGCCCGCCTCCAGGTGCGCGACGCCCTCGTCGGTCTCCCGGACGGCCTTGACCACGCCGCCCTCGACGGTGACCTTGCGGACGTGCGTGAGCTGGGGCAGGCCCAGCAGCTCGGCCAGGATGGCGGGCACGGCGCCCGCGCGGCCGTCGGTGGCCTCGTTGCCCGCGATGACGAGGTCGAACTCGACCGTCGCCAGCGCCTTGGCGAGGACCTTGGCGGTGGTGAGCGCGTCGGAGCCGTGCAGCGCGGGGTCGGACACGTGGATCGCCTTGTCCGCGCCCATGGAGAGGGCCTTGCGGATGGCGTCGGTCGCGCGGTCGGGACCCATCGAGAGGACCGTCACCTCGCCCCCGTGCGCGGCCTGGAGGACCAGCGCCTCCTCGACGGCGCGCTCGTTGATCTCGTCGAGCACGGCGTCCGCGGCGTCGCGGTCGAGGGTGTGGTCGGCGTCGCTGAGCTTGCGCTCGGACCAGGTGTCGGGCACCTGCTTGACCAGGACGACAATGTTCATGGGTCCTCTTCGACCTCCTGCGGACGGGCGGCGGACGTGACTGGGCGACCGTGCTTCAGCCGTGGGTCGCCGGATTGCCGGTGTGACCCTGCCATGTCGGCACCGCGTTGGCACGGTGGTGTCGGCCACCACGATGTTACCCACGAGTAGCAGCCGGTTCCGCACCTTCGGGACGTGACCCTGCTCACCGGGAAACCCTCGGGGGGCCGTTGGGGGCGACCCCCGGTAACCCCCTATCAGGCTAGCGTCGGGCCCATGTACCGGAGAGTTGCCATCGTCACCGACTCGGCCGCGTGCCTGCCCGAGCGCGTCACCGACCAGATGGGCATCGGCGTCGTGCAGATCCAGGTGAGGCTCGGCGACCGGACGGACGACGAGGCGCGCGTCCCGGTGGCCGAACTGGTGGCCGCGATGCGCTCGGGAACACCCGTGAGCACGGCCCCGCCCGACCCCGGCGCGTTCTTCTGGACCTACTCGGACCTCGCGGCGGCGGGCGCGCAGGCGGTGGTGTCGGTGCACGTGTCGGGCGCGCTGTCCCGCACCTTCGAGGCGGCCCGCGAGGCGGCGACGCAGGCGCGGGTGCCGGTGACCGTGGTGGACAGCGGGACGGCCGGGACGAGCCTGGGGTACGCGGTGCTCGCGGCGGCAGCGGCGGCGCGGGCGGGCGGGGACGCGGCCAGGGTCGCGGACGCGGCGCGGCGGACGGCGGGGCGGTGCACCGAGGTGATCTACGTGGACACGCTGGAGTTCCTGCGGCGCGGCGGGCGGGTCGGCGCGGCGGCGGCGCTGCTCGGGTCGGCGTTCGCGGTGAAGCCGCTGCTGACCGTGGACGGTGGGCGGATCGTGCCGCTGGAGCGGGTCGTCGGCGGGGAGCGGGCGCTGCGGCGGGCCGTGGACGTGGCGGTGCGGCGGGCGGGTGAGTTCGAGGTGGACGTCGCGGTGGAGCACTTCGACGCGCTCGAGCGGGCCCAGTCGGTGCTGGAGGAGCTGCGCGGGCGGGTGCCGAGGGTGCGGCAGGCGATGCTCGCGCCGGTCAGCTCGGCGGTCGGGGCGCACGTCGGTCCGGGCGCCATCGGGGTGACCGTTTCGCCGGTTTAGCCCGGTTCGGAACTCGGGTGGGGGTTTGACCGTTGGGCGGGGTGGGAAGTTGGACGGTGCGGGGAAGGAGAAGG
>NZ_JBQGCX010000364.1:0-2955 GCF_052038725.1 Actinosynnema sp. | reverse complement strand
TGGGGAGCAGCACTGAGCCGCCAGCAACAACCCAACCCGTCCGCCGCCGCGGTGCAGAAGCTGCGCGTGCGCTACGCCAAGCGCGGCAGGCTCCGGTTCACGTCGCACCGCGACGTGGCCCGCACCTTCGAGCGCGCGCTGCGCCGAGCGGGCGTGCCCATGGCCTACTCCCAGGGCTTCAGCCCTCACCCGAAGGTGTCGTGGGTGGGCGCCGCGCCGACCGGGGTGGCCAGCGAGGCCGAGTACGTGGAGGTGTCCGTCGTCGACGCGGTCGACCCCGAGGCGCTGCGCGCCGAGCTCGACCGGGCCATGCCGCCGGGGCTCGACGTGCTCGAGGTGGTGCAGGCCGGAGGGGGGTCGCTGACCGAGCGCATCGAGGCGAGCGCCTGGCGCGTGGAGCTGCCCGGCGTGGACCCCGAACGGTTGTCCGAAGCGGTGTCCGCCCTGCTCGCGGCCGAGTCGGTCGAGGTCGAGCGGCTCACCAAGAACGGCAAGAGGATGATCGACGTGCGCCCCGCCGTGGTCACCGCGTCGGTCGCCGGGCCCGCTTCGGGCGAAGCCCCTTCGAGCGACGCGGAACACGATGCAGGGGGTTTGTCACTTCCGTGTGGGATACTTGTCATGGTCGTGCGGCAGCTAACCCCTACCGTGCGACCCGACGACGTGCTGAGCGCGCTCGGAGTCGTCGCCGACCTCGTTCCGCCGGTCCCCGCGAAGGCGACCCGGATGGCGCAGGGGCGGCTCGACGACGAAGGCGGCCTGGTCGACCCGCTCGCCCTGGACAGGGTGGCGGTGGAGGAGGGCTGACCCGGCGCCGTGAGCGGCGCTGACGGCGTCGTCGACCGGGACAGGACCTGCTGTGCCGCGTGCCGACAGTGGTGCGCGCGCAGCGCGAGGCAAGGATTCCCGCCGCCAGCCGCGGCGGAGAGCGGACAAGAGAGGCCCCTGCGCGGCCGCGTCACTTCCAACCATGACGCGCCCGGGGGCGGAGGAGTTGCATGTCGAACACGGACAAGCCCGCCGGCCCCGCCGGCGGGGGTAGCGCCACACCCGGACACCCGGCGCTCGCCGACCTGCCCGCCAAGCTGCGGGTGCACGCCCTGGCGAAGCTGCTCGGCACGACCAGCAAGGACGTGCTGGCCGCGCTCGCCGATCTCGGCGAGACGGTGCGCAGTGCCCAGTCGAGCGTCACCAGGGACCTCGCGATCAAGGTCGGCGAGAGCCTGCTGAACTGGGACGACATCGTCACCGGCGACGTCGACGAGCTGACCGTCACCGAGGTGGAGGCGGCTGTGCCCGCCCGCGAGGTGGCGGCGCTCACACCGCTGTTCGCCCCGCCGTCGGCGATGTTCCTGCCGCCGACGCCGGTCGCGACCACCGCGGTGCCCGTCACCAGGGCGGAGCCCGAGGACGAGGACGACGAGGCCGACGACCAGCACGCCGACGCGTCCGACGACGCCGACGGCGATGGCGACGGCCGCCGCCGCCGCCGTCGCGGCCGTCGCGGTCGCGGTCGCGGCAAGGGCGTCGAGGACAACCAGGACGAGTCCGCCGAGGAGGTCGACCAGGCCCCGGCCGCCGAGGCCGAGCCCGAGGCCGACGAGCCCGCCGCCGACGCGTCCGACGACGAGGAGGAGGGCGGCGGCAGCCGTCGCCGCCGTCGCCGCCGCCGTCGCAAGTCCGGCGCCGACGACGAGTCCGCGCCGAACGAGGACGACCCGCCGAACACGGTCGTGCACGTCCGCGAGACCCGCGACGCGCGCGACGACCGGGCGGACTCCGAGGCCGCGCAGAACGAGGTGCGCAGCGTCCGGGGCTCCACCCGCCTGGAGGCCAAGCGCCAGCGCCGCAGGGACGGCCGCGAGGCCGGTCGCCGCCGCGCGCCCGTGCTCTCCGAGGCCGAGTTCCTGGCCCGCCGCGAGGCCGTCGAGCGCACCATGGTCGTGCGCGAGCGCGGCGACCGCACCCAGATCGGCGTGCTGGAGGACGGCGTCCTCGTCGAGCACTTCGTGACGTCCGCGGGCTCCGGCTCGCTGGTCGGCAACGTCTACCTCGGCCGGGTGCAGAACGTGCTGCCCAGCATGGAGGCGGCGTTCATCGACATCGGCCGCGGTCGCAACGCGGTGCTCTACGCGGGCGAGGTCGACTGGGACGCGGCAGGCCTTGAGGGCAAGGCCCGCAAGATCGAGCAGGCCCTGTCCAGCGGCGACAGCGTCCTGGTGCAGGTCACCAAGGACCCGGTCGGCCACAAGGGCGCCCGCCTGACCACCCAGATCAGCCTGCCCGGCCGCTTCCTGGTGTACGTGCCCGGCGGCGGCGCGACCGGCATCAGCCGCAAGCTGCCGGACAACGAGCGCAAGCGCCTCAAGGACATCCTCAAGCGCGTCGTCCCCGACGACGCGGGCGTGATCATCCGCACCGCGTCGGAGGGCGTCGCCGAGGAGGAGCTGGCGCGCGACGTCACCCGCCTGCAGGCGCAGTGGCAGATCATCAAGGACAAGGCCGCCACGCCCAAGGCCCAGGCCCCGCAGCTGCTCTACGAAGAGCCGGACCTGCTGGTCAAGGTCGTGCGCGACCTGTTCACCGAGGACTTCTCCGGCCTGGTCGTCCAGGGCTCCGAGGCCTGGGACACGATCGACGGCTACGTGCGGCACGTCGCGCCGGACCTGCAGGACCGGCTGCACCGGCACGTCGGCAACTCCGACGCGTTCGGCGAGTACCGCATCGACGAGCAGCTGATGAAGGCGCTGGACCGCAAGGTCTGGCTGCCCTCCGGCGGCTACCTCGTGATCGACCGCACCGAGGCCATGACGGTCATCGACGTCACCCCCGGGATGTTCACCGGATCCGGTGGCAACCTGGAGGAGACGGTCACCAGGAACAACCTGGAGGCGGCCGAGGAGATCGTCCGGCAGCTCAGGCTGCGCGACGTCGGCGGCATCATCGTCATCGACT
>NZ_JBQGCX010000363.1:0-11747 GCF_052038725.1 Actinosynnema sp. | reverse complement strand
GGGGGCCCCCCCCCCCCCGGGCCCCCGGGGCCCCCCCCGCGCCCCGGGGCGCCCGCCCGCGCCCGGGCTTGGGCCGGGCCCGCCGCCCTCGGCGTTCGTCGGAGGGGGTCGGCCCGCTGGGGAGCCTCACCCGCACAGGTGCACGCCGTACGGGCGACACCACATCACGGAGCGCTACATCATGCCGCGCTGGCGCGCTTCCCACTCCAGGCGCTGCATGACCCACTCGGTCGCCAGCGCCTGCGGCGAGGTCTGCCGCTCGGCGGCCAGCTCGCGCAGCTGCTCGTTGGCCATGAGCTGGAGCCGGAGCTGGTACACCTGCGCGTTGCCGAAGCTGGAACCGGAGCCGGTCGTCTCGGTGTCGACGGTCTCCGGCGCGAGCGCGGCGAGGTACGACGTCAGCTCGTCGTCGCCACCGACCGGACCACCCGCTTCGGGTTGCTCGGAGCGGTGCTTGCTGGACCTGCGTCCCAGGGAACCAAGAGCCACCGCGCCACGATAACGGTCCGGTTGCGGAACGCCTAGGCGTGTGGCGCGGGTCACAGTATTTGTGGCATGGAGAGGCCCCCGCGCCAGGGGGAGGAACGCGGGGGCCGGAGGGGATCTCCACAGGTGCTGACCGGGGGTGTGTCAGCAATTCGGATTCTTGCACGCGCCCGTGCGCCACGGGAGTGGGTGCGCGGAAATTCTTCAGCCCGCGGTCCCGCGGAACCCGCGCAGGCGCAGGCTGTTGGAGACCACGAACAGGCTGGAGAAGGCCATCGCGGCCCCCGCGAGCATGGGGTTCAGCAATCCGAGCGCCGCGATCGGCAAACCGGCGACGTTGTAGGCGAACGCCCAGAAAAGATTTCCCTTGATGGTCCGCAGCGTTCGCCGGGACAACCGGATGGCGTCCACCGCGACCCGGAGGTCGCCGCGCACCAGCGTCAGGTCGCCCGCCTCGATGGCCGCGTCCGCGCCGGTGCCCATCGCCAGCCCGAGGTCCGCCGCCGCCAGCGCGGGCGCGTCGTTCACCCCGTCACCGATCATCGCGACCACCCGGCCCTGCTCCTGCAACCGCCGCACCGCGTCGACCTTGCCCGAGGGCAGCACCCCGGCGATCACCTCGTCGACGCCCACCTCGGCGGCCACCGCGCGCGCCACCACCTCGTTGTCCCCGGTCAGCAGCACCGGCCGCAACCCCAGCGCGCGCAGCCCGCGCACCGCCTCCGCGCTGGTCGGCTTCACCGCGTCGGTCACGCCCAGCAGCCCCAGCGGCAGCCCGTTCGCGGTCACCGCCACCACCGTGCGGCCCCGGCCCTCCAGCTCCCGCCCGGCCGCCGCCAGCTCCTCGGGCAGCCGCGCCGACGTCAACCGGCCGACCTCGACCCGCCGACCCCCCAGCACCGCCGACACCCCGACGCCCACCTCGTTCGCGAACCCGGTCACCGGCGGCAGCTCGCCGACCTCGGCCCCGGCCCCGCGCACCACCGCCGCCGCGATCGGGTGCTCCGAGCCGTGCTCGGCCGCGCCCGCCACCCGCAGCAGCTCCGCCCGCTCCACGCCCGGCGCGGGCACCACGTCCACCAGCTCCGGCCGCCCGGTCGTCACCGTGCCGGTCTTGTCCAGCACCACGGTGTCCACCCGCCGGGTCGACTCCAGCACCTCGGGCCCCTTGACCAGGATGCCCAGCTGCGCGCCCCGCCCGGTGCCCACCAGCAGCGCGGTCGGCGTCGCCAGCCCCAGCGCGCACGGGCACGCGATCACCAGCACCGCCACCGTCGCCGTCACCGCGAACTGCACCGGGGCCCCGGACAGCAGCCACCCGACCAGCGTCACCAGCGCGATGCCCAGCACCACCGGCACGAACACCGCCGACACCCGGTCCGCCAGCCGCTGCACCTCGGCCTTGCCGGACTGCGCCTGCTCGACCAGCGCCGCCATCCTGGCCAGCTGGGTGTCCCCGCCGACCCCGGTCGCCTCGACCACCAGCAGGCCGCCCGCGTTGACCGACCCGCCGACCACCCGGTCGCCGACCCCGACCTCCTCGGGCGCCGACTCGCCGGTGACCATCGACCGGTCCACCGCCGACGCGCCCTCGACCACGACCCCGTCCGTCGCGATCCGCTCGCCCGGCCGCACCGCGAACCGGTCGCCGACCCGCAGCTCGGACACCGGGACCCGCGTCTCGCGACCGTCCCGCAGCACCGCCACGTCCTTCGCGCCCAGCGCCAGCAGCGCCCGCAGCGCGGCCCCCGCCCGCCGCTTCGACCTGGCCTCCAGCCAGCGGCCGAGCAGCAGGAACAGCGTCACGCCGACGGCCACCTCCAGGTAGACGTCACCGGTCGACGACGGGCGCGGCAGCAGGCTGAACCCGTGCGTCATGCCCAGCTCGCCCGCACCGCCGAGGACCAGGGCGTGGACGGACCACAGGTAGGACACCGCGACGCCCATCGACACCAGGGTGTCCATCGTGCTGGCCCCGTGCCGCAGGTTGACCGCCGCCGCGCGGTGGAACGGCCAGCCGCACACCCAGACCACGGTGGTCGCCAGCGCGAGCGAGAGCCACTGCCAGGCGGGGAACTGCCAGGCCGGGACCATCGAGAGCGCGATGACCGGCACGCCGAGCACCGCGGCCAGCTGCACCCGCAGCCGGAGGTCGCCCGCGTGGTCGTCCTCCTCCGGCTCGGGGGCGCGGTCCGGTTGCGGTGCTTGCGCTCCGTAACCGGCCGCCTCGACCGTGGAGACCAGGTCCGCCACGTCCGTGCCGTCCGGGTACTCGACGCTCGCCTTCTCCGTGGCGTAGTTGACCGAAGCGGTCACCCCGTCGAGCTTGTTGAGCTTGCGCTCGATCCGGTTCGCGCACGACGCGCAGGTCATGCCGGTGATCGCCAGCTCGACCCTGCTGGTCCCGGTCTCCGCAGTCGTCATCGCCGTCAGCCCA
The DNA here is from genome assembly GCF_052038725.1 of Actinosynnema sp. Lineage (NCBI taxonomy): Bacteria > Bacillati > Actinomycetota > Actinomycetes > Pseudonocardiales > Pseudonocardiaceae > Actinosynnema > Actinosynnema sp. The sequence goes on along the minus strand of NZ_JBQGCX010000363.1, from coordinate 8,824 downwards.
CCAGCTCGTAACCGGCCTCGGCGACGGCGGCCTCCACCTCGTCCAGGCCCAGCTCGCGGTCGCTGGTCACGGTGACGGCGCCGCTCTCCAGCACGACGGACACGTCGGTGACCCCGGCGATCCCGGTCAGCTCCTCGGTGACGGAGCTGACGCAGTGACCGCAGGTCATGCCGGTGACGGTGTAGGTGGCGACAGCCATGTCCACTCGCTCTCCTCGAAGGCCGTTTGCGCTTCCGAGGATACCCCCAGGGGGTAGTAGTGGCTCAGGCGGAGTCGTCCGACGGCTTCTCCAGCTGCGTGACCTCCCCCTCCAACCGCTCCACGAGCTGCTCCAGACCCGCGAGCATCCCGTCCAGCTCGCCCATCTTGTCGCTCATCAGCGCGTCGAGGTCGGCTTCCAGCGAGGCCAGCGACAGCCCGGCGAACACCGCCTGGGGGTCCGCGAACGGCACGTGCGGCGCGTCGGGCGTCTCAGCGCTGCTCCGCTCGGGTGAACCGGTGGTCACCTCCCCGGCCGCGGGCGCGCTCACCTCCTCGGGCGTCGGCTCGGTGGTCTGCTCCTGCTGCTTGCCGGGTTCCGGCTGGGTCATGGGGTACCGCCCTCCTGTTCGCCGTCAAGCACACCACGAGTGCTCCGGGGGCCGTGCGCTTGCACGGAAAGTAACGCTGCGTGGACCCCGAATCACTCTCCGGGGGGCTGCGGCACTTCGCAGGGCTCGCTTAGCCTCGCGCCAACCTCAAGTCGGGGAGGCGTCATGAGCGGGTCCCTAGAAGTTCGGCAGTTCCTGTGGAACCAGGACGAGATCGGGTCGAGGCCGGGCGGAGGAGGAGTCCCCGCCCAGCGAACCGGGGAGCCGTCGCGCGTCTCCGACGAACAGGTCCACCGGGCGCGGCTGTCGGTCGCGCGTGGGGCCACCAGCGCCGAGGACTGCAAGCTGCTGCTCGACATGCTCGGCCTGTCGCCGGGCGAGGACGGCGGTGTGCCGCCCGTCCAGCGGTGACCGGGCTCCGCTCCCCGCGCGTGGCGGGGGGCGGTCCACCGGCGTCGACGCACCACGAGCACCACCCGAGCCCTCCGGGGCGCGGGTGGTGCTCTGCGTTTCACGGCCTCCCCGCTCTCCGGGCCTCCAGCGGGCCTGAGGCGTTCCGGGGGCGCGACGGCGTCCGGGCGGGGGGGCCGGGTGGGCGCGCGGGGCCCGAGGGCGCCGGAGGGCCGCGCGGGGCCGGCGCCTGGCGCGCGGCACGGGCTGCCCCTCCACCCGCGCCCCCACCCGCCCCCTCCGCCCGCGCCCCGGCGGTCCGAGCGGTGGTGGCTCGTCCGGGTGGTGTTGGTCGGGGTGGAACGGGTAGTCGGGGGTGGGTCGCTCGGAGCGGTGAGCCCGTTCGGGGTGCCCGGTTCCCAGGGCTTACCCCCTCCTCGGCGACGAATGCGCCGGGCCGAGGGGCCCCGAGATCGTGGATTGGGCGCGGCGGTGAACCTGAAATCGCAGGTCACCTCACCTTTGGACCCCCCGTTTTGGAGTATCTGGCAGGTGTGTTCTATAGTTACGATGCTTCCAACGACAGCGGTTGGAGGGCCTGGGAAGAAGGTGGCCCACCAGGGCTGCCGGAGGAACGAGGGTCCCCATCGTCTAGCGGCCTAGGACCCCGCCCTTTCAAGGCGGTAACGCGGGTTCGAATCCCGTTGGGGGTACGCAGTAGAGTAAGGTACGATCTGCACGAAGCAAGGCCCAGTGGCGCAGTTGGTTAGCGCGTCGCCCTGTCACGGCGAAGGTCGCGGGTTCGAGTCCCGTCTGGGTCGCAAGGCTGTTCGGCTGAGGCCGGGCCAGCTACCTGGCCAGGTAGCTCAGTTGGTACGAGCGACCGCCTGAAAAGCGGTAGGTCGGCGGTTCGACCCCGCCCCTGGCCACCAACAACATTCGAAAGCCCCGCAGGGATTCCCTGCGGGGCTTTCGCTTTTCTGCGGTGTCGTCCCTGAATAGTCGCGCTATCCGGGAGCCGTTCGGTCAGTCGAATCGAATCACCGCGATCGCCTGGTCGTCGTGCGCTTTCGCGCGCCGCCAGCGAGTGCGATCCCGATCACGTTCCTCGGCCGCGCGGATCCGGTCCAGCACCGCTTCCGGCCCATTCCGGAATGCGATCCGCGTCACTTCCCGCCACGGGAACAGCCCGTAGTCGTCCACCCCGCAGGAGACGCCGTCGGTCGCGAGCACCGCCGTCGACACCGCGTCCCTCGGCCAGCTCCGCCGCACCGCCATCCCGGCCGCCGCCGGATCGGCCTCGGCCACCCAGAACCCGCCGGGCCGGTTCCGCCAGTCGGTGACCTTCGCCACCTTCCCGCGCAGGTCCCGGAGCCGGTGGTCGGCCACGACCTCGCCCTCCTCGGGGATCGGGCCGCCGGGCGGGCCGAACACCACGACCGGGCTGTCCGCCAGCACCAGCGCGTCCACCGTCTCGGCCGACCAGCGCAGGATCGCGACCGTGCTGGACGGCGAGTCGCCGGGGACCAGGCCGTGCCGGGCGCGGAGGCGGTCGATCGCGCCCGCCAGCTCCTCGGCCAGGTCGCCCAGCAGCGGCCCGGTGAACTGCGCGGCCAGCTCCCGCGAGTGCCAGCCGCCATCGCGCTGCCTCGGCGTCGGCGAGGTGGCCCCGTCGAGCAGCACCACGGCGTTCTCCAGCAGGACGACCCGGTCCTCGGTGGGGCGGGGCAGTCCGTCGAGGCCGACGCCCGGCCGCTCGGCCGTGCTGATCACGGGCGTCGGGTGGGCCTGCGTCACGCCGCCAGCCTAGAGCGGCGTCGACCCGGAACGGCGTCAACCCAGGTTGACAAACCCGGATGTGTCAACCAAGGTTGACGCCATGACGGAAGCGACGCAACTCGCCTCGGCGGCGGGAGATCGGGATCCGGGGGTGGGGCTGCGGGCGGTCAGCGCGCTCCGCAAGCTCCTGGAGCACCTGGAATCGGCGCAGGTCCGCAACGCGCGGGCGAACGGGTGGTCGTGGCAGGAGATCGCGGCCGAGCTGGGGGTCACCCGGCAGGCCGTCCACAAGAAGCACGGGGGAGACCGATGATCGGGGAGCGGTTCACCAGGGAGGCGCGCCAGGCGGTCGTGGCGGCGGTGGGGGAGGCGGAGCGGGCCGGGTCCAAGCGGGTCGAGCCCGAGCACCTGGCGCTCGCGCTGCTCGACGCGCCCGCGCTCGCCGGGTTCGACCTGCCGCACGACGAGGTGGCCGCCGAGTTCGCGGACCTCCGCCGCAGGGGCGGGCGGACCGGCGCCGACGTCGAGGCGCTGCGCGGGCTCGGCATCGACGTGGACGAGGTGCTGGGCGCGGCGGAGCGCTCGCTCGGCGCGGCGGGCGGCGGGGGGACGGCGACCAGGACCGGGCGCAGGTGGCGGCTGTTCGGCAACCACGTGCCGTTCGCGCCCGAGAGCAAGCAGGTGCTCACCCGCTGCCTCACCGAGGCGCTCGACCTCGGCTCGTCGGTGCTCACCGCCGACCACCTCGTGCTCGCGCTGCTCGTCGCGCGCGGGCCGGTGTCCGAGGTGCTCGGCGGCCGGGGCGTCCGGTACGCCGAGGTCAGGAGGCTGGTCGCGGCTCCACGTACGTGACCAGCGGCAGGAACGCCTGGGTCAGCGGGCCGATGGCCAGCGCGTACAGCACGGTGCCCACGCCGACCGTGCCGCCGAGCAGCCAGCCGATCCCCAGCACCGCCACCTCCACGGTGGTGCGCACCAGGCGCAGCGAGGTCCCGGTCCGCGCGCAGAAGCCCGTGGTCAGGCCGTCGCGCGGGCCGGGGCCGAGCCGGGCGCCGATGTAGGTGGCGGCGGCCAGGCCGTTGAGCACGATGCCCAGCCCGAGGAACACCGCCCGCCACGGCAGCGAGGTCGGCTCGGGCAGCACGGCCAGTCCGGCGTCCACCGCGACGCCGATGACCACGATGTTCGCCAGCGTGCCCACGCCCGGCCGCTGGCGCAGCGGGATCCAGCACAGCATCACCAGCACGCCGACCAGGGCCGTGATCGTGCCGAACGACAGGCCGGTGCGCTGCGCGAGGCCCTCGTGCAGCACGTCCCACGGGTCGAGGCCCAGGGTGGAGCGGATGTGCAGGGCCATGCTCGTGCCGTAGAGCCACAGGCCGAGGAACAGCTGGGGCAGGCGGCGAACGGGTGCCGTGGTGACGGGCAACTGGGTCAGGGCTGCGAGCATGTGGCCATCTTCAGCCCGTGTTCATCGAACTGAGAAGGGCCAATAGCCAATAATTGGCCTCATGCAGCACTCGATCCCGCCAGGTGGACGTGTTTCCGGGTTCAGGCTCGCCAAGCTCCTCGGCGAGTGGCGACGACGAGGCGCGCGGCACGGGTCCGCCGACCTCGCCGCCGCCGTCCGGATGCTCGTCCTCGACGGGAGGCTGCCCGCAGGCACCCGGTTGCCCGCCGAGCGGGAGATGGCCGAGGCGCTGCCGGTCAGCCGGACGATGGTCAGCGCCGCCCTGGACCAGCTGCGCGCCGAGGGGCTCGTGGCGTCCCGGCGCGGGGCGGGCACGTGGATCAGCCTGCCCAGCGGCGGGGCGCTGGTCGGCGGGGCGGACACCCCGCTGGTCGGCAGCAGCATGGTCGACTTCGCGCGCGCGGCCCCGCCCGCGATCCCCGGCCTGCTGCCCGCGTTCGACGCGGTGCGGGCCCGGCTGCCCGAGCAGCTCGTCGACCACGGGTACTACGAGCACGGGGTGCCCGAGCTGCGGCGGCGCATCGCGCAGCGGTTCGAGGCGCGCGGGCTGCCCACAAGCCCGGACCAGATCCTGGTCACCAGCGGGGCGCAGCACGCGCTGGCCCTCGTGCTGCGGATGCTCACCGGGCCGGGTGACCGGGTGCTCGTGGAGCAGCCCAGCTACCCCAACGCGCTCGACGCGATCAAGGCCATGTCGGCGATCCCGGTCCCGGTCGCCATGACCGACACCGGCTGGGACCTGCCCGGCATCGCCGCCGCGCTGCGCCAGGCCGCGCCCCGGATGGCGTACGTGGTGCCGGACTTCCACAACCCCACCGCGCACCGGATGGACGCGGAGACCCGCGCCGAGCTGTCCGACCTCGTCCGCAGGGCGCGGACACCGCTCGTGGTCGACGAGACCATAGTGGAACTGGACCTGGACGGTGACCCGCTGGACGGGCCGCCGCCGGTGGCCTCGTTCGCCGACGACCTCGTGGTGACCCTCGGGTCCGCCAGCAAGTCGCACTGGGCCGGGCTGCGGATCGGGTGGATCCGGGCGTCCACCGAGGTCGTGCACCGGCTGGTGTCCAGCCGCACCGCGCTCGACCTGGGGTCCGCGGTGCTGGACCAGATGGTGCTCGCGGAGCTGCTGACCGAACCCGAGGCCGGGCTGGCCGAGCGGCGGCGGCACCTGGCCGGGCAGCGGGACGTGCTGATGGCGGGGCTGCGGGAGCACCTGCCGCAGTGGCGGTTCGACCGGCCGGGGGGCGGGTTGAGCGTGTGGTGCGAGCTGGACGCGCCGGTGAGCACGCGGATCGCGGTGGTGGCGCAGAACCACGGGATGCGGCTGGCGCCGGGGGCGCGGTTCGGGGCGCACGGGGGGTTCGAGCGGTGGCTGAGGCTGCCGTTCGTGCTGCCGCCGGACGTGCTGCGGGAGGCGGTGCGGCGGTTGGGGCTGGTGGCGGCGGCGGTGTCGGGGGGCGGGTCGGTGCCGCACCAGGAGGTGGAGGTGCCGGTGGCTTGACGGGGGCTCGGCCGGGTGCGCTCGGGGCGGTCGCCTGCGGGTGATCGACTGCGCTGCGGTGGGCGCGGGATCAGGTGCGGCGGATCCGGGGTGGCCTGGGGAGAGCAGGTGCGCGGCTTCGCTGGTGGCCGGGTTGGGAGCGGCTACTCGCTTCGGCGCGGTCGTCCCGAGGTGGTTGCCGAGTTCGGCTCTGGTGCTGCTGGGGTGGGGTGCCTTCGCTCCGCTTCGCGAAGCGAAGCGAACCCACAGCGGGAGACGCTCCAGGGAGTGGCGTCTCCCGCTGTGGGCTCCCGTGCGATCCCGTCGACGCGGGGGCAGCGCGACGTCGGGACCGTTCCCGTTCGTGCCGGGGCGCGGTCGGCAGGAACGGGGAGCCTGTGCGGGGGTGTGCCTGTGGTGCGGGGAGGAACGACGGTGCTCTGCGCAAGCGCCTCGGCGCGCGCGGACCGGTGCCTGGCGGCGTCGTTCAGTCGGGCGAGGTGCTCGGCAGGCCGGGGACGCGGCCGGGTGAGCGGTCGTCGTCCGCGCGCTCCGCGACCCGGATCACGGGGGTCGGGAGGTCGGCCGACGGGGTGAGCAGCGCGGTCGGCGCGTTGCCGCCCCGGTTGTTGCTGGACGAGGTGTCCTGCGCCCCGCCCGAGGAGGCCGAGGGGCCGCCCGACGGCGCGTGCTGCGGCGCCGGGGACGGGGGGTGCGCGGGGGCCTCGGGCGCCGGGCGCTCCCAGGTCTCCTGGTGCGGCTCGGCGGGCGCGTCCTCGTGCGCCTGCTCGGGAGCCGCCTGCGTCACGACGGGGGTCTGCTGCCTGCGGGGGGCGGTGCTGGTCGGGGCCGAGGGGGACCCGTCCGGCGCGGCGGCCGACCGGGGCGCCGCGGTCGGTTCGGTGGCCTGGGGCTCCTGGGCGGCGGGGTCGGTCCGGGCGTCCGGGCTCGTGCCGGGGGCCGCGTTCGCGATCGCGTCGCCCAGCCCCTGGATGATCGTCAGCCTGCCGACCACCCTGCCGCCGATCAGCACCGGGATCGTGGTGACCTGACCGGTGAGCGCGGAGGCTTCGAGGTCCGAGGCGGTCAGGATCGTCGTGACCACACCGCCGGACAGGGTCGTGCCGGAGGTGGGGCCCGTCGTGGCGCCGCCGATGAGGGAGCTCCCGGTGAGGGAGCTGCCCTGGACCTGTGCGACACCGGTGGACTGCTGAGTGGGCTGCTGCGCGGACTGCTGGCCCGTGAGCGCCGAGCCCTGGAGCGCCGCCCCCTGGAGCGAGGTGGGCTGCGCGCCTGCCTGCGTGGTGGCCTGGAGCGCGCCCGTCGCGGTGGACTGCGGCTGCCGCGCGGGGGTCGTGGTCGACGCCCCGAGCGCCTGCGCGGCGAGCTGCGCCGAGGTCGGCCCCGTCGACGTCGACCCGGACTGGGCGAGCGCGGCGGGCGCCGACTGGGCTGGCGCTGACTGCGCGTACAGGGGTTGGCCGAGCTGAGGGACGACCGTTTGAGTGACCGTCGACTGGGTGAGTCGAGACGGCTGTACGGCCGTCGACTCGGGTAGCTGAGCGCTCTGCGCGAGCGCGCCCTGGAGCGCGGCGAGCTTCGCCGCGACCGGGCTCACTGCCGTGACCTGGGCGCTGTCGCCGGTTGTGGCGCCGAGCACCGCCTGGTCGTCCTCCGCCCACGCGCTCCCCGACGCGGCCAGCCAGGCCGCTCCGGCGAGCCCCGCCACCACGAATCCCCTGAGCAGCAGCGAGCCGCCGCGGCGCAGGACGTTGCTGAGTGCCACGCGGATCACCACCGTTCCGGATGGGGCGAACGGGACGGGACCGTTCTGAGGTCGACGTTCGAGGTATGTCTAGCACCGGGCGCAGCTTTTGCGAACGGCATCGGGGCGAAGCAACCCGTAAGGGCGGTCCTCTGCGGCTGTCCGGGGCGCGGGGAGGGGGTGTGAACACCGTCAGTCGTTGTCACGCCACGTGCTCATGCCCTCGTCCGTCCGTTGTGGACCCCTTCGGAACCACCCTTTCGCGTCCGATGTGGACGTTGGTGGGGTGCAGCGTGTGAGGGCTTACCCGTCGGTCACCGTTCCGGGCGAACGACCGCACGTGCAGATGCACGGGACCTGGGGGTGGTTGCCCGGTGTGGGCCGTTCGTGTGACCCGGTCCGGGAGCGCTCCCGGGACCCTGCGTCGCGGCAGCCGGGTGGCCGGGGGCCGGGGAGGCCCCCGGACCGCGCCGGCGCGCCTCACCACCCCGCCTCGGCCATGCGGCGGCGCAGCAGCGCGAGGCACCGCCCGCGCGCCGCGCCCGCGCTGCACGCGGCGACCCCGGCTGCCTCGGCGATCAACCGCCCGTCGGGCCGAGGCCCGGCCGCGACCAGCAGCAGCACCGCCCGGCACCGCTCGTCCACCCCGTCCAGCGCGACCCGCAACGCCCGCTCCTGCGCCCGCCGCACCACGAAGTCCTCACCGGACTCCCCGAACCCCCCAGGCTCCCCGACCCGCCCGGCACCCCCACCCGCGCCGAAGACGCCGAACGGTCCACAAGGGGCGAACGGGCTCAGCGGGCGCGCCGAGCGCGTCGAACCCGCTGGACTCGCTGCCTCCGCCGGCCCCCTCGGACCCGCTGCACCCGCCGGTCCCGCCGAACGCGCCGGTCCCGCCGAACGCGCCGGTCCCACTGGCTCCGCAGAATTCGCTGGATGCGCAGAACCCACCGGATGCGCCGAACTTCCCGGAACCAGCAGGGGAGAGGGGGACGCGGCCCCTCGGGAAGCCGCCGCCTCCGGAGAGAGCGCTGCGTCCATGGAGGCCGCCTCTGGGTGAGCGGCCTCAGGAGAGGGTGGCGCGTCCATCGATGCCGCCTCTGGGTGAGCGGCCTCTGGGGAGAGTGGCGCGTCCAGGGACGCCGCCTCTGCGGAAGCCGCCTCCGGAGAGAGCGCCGTGCCCAGGTGAGCTGCCCCTGGGCGCGCCAACCCTGGGTGGGCCCCCTACGAGGGGAGCGCCGGGGTCGAGGGAGTCGCCGAAGTCGAGCGGGCTGGGAGGGGCGAGGGGGTTGGCGGGGGTGTTGGGGTCTGGTGGGTCGGCGGTGTCGGGGCTGGTGGGGGCGGGG
>NZ_JBQGCX010000362.1:0-2551 GCF_052038725.1 Actinosynnema sp. | reverse complement strand
GCGGCTTCAGGTCCAGGTTGACCACCCGGTCCCCGGCCTCGGCGAAGCGCCGGGCGGTGGCGAGCCCGATGCCGGACGAGGCCCCGGAGATGACGACAGGGCGCATGGTGCGGATTCCTCCCGGGTGTGCGGGTGCGGCGGGCGAGGTGGGGGCCCGGCGCGACGGGCCGCGCACGCGGGGGTGGTCCCCACGTGCGCGGCCCGGTCGTCGTCGTGCCCCGCGTCGCCCTGCGAGCAGTCTCGCCGGTCCTCGGCGCGCGGGACCGCCTTCCTGGCCGCGCGCCTTCGGTCAGGCGGGCTGCGCGGTCTTCGGGGCGGCCTTCGGCGCGACCGCCTCGTCGGCGGGAGCGGCAGCCCACTTGGTCTTGCTGGTCAGCGCCGCGAACACGTGGCCCAGGTACTGCACGGTGAACCACAGCGGCAGGAACGCCGCGAACGACGGGGCCGACCCGGTCTGCACCCACGCGATGGTCGCCCAGGTGATCACGCCGACCGCGGCGTTGAGCGCCACCGTCGTCGACAGGTCGGTCTGCCGCTGGCCCCAGTCCTCGGAGCGGGGCTTGAGCACCGCGCCCAGCAGCAGCCCGGTCAGCAGCGAGCCGAGCAGGCCGACGCCCGCGACCTTGAGCATGTCCAGCGGCGTGGTCGCGTTGCCGCCCAGCACCGCGTAGTACAGCACCCCGAGGCCGATGCCGACCACCAGGCCGGGCAGGTGCGCGGCGGGGGAGCGCCAGTGCGCGGGCTTGGGCATGGCCACGTCGGCCGCGCCGCGCGGGGCCCGGTACACCGGCGGGAAGATCAGGCCGGTCACGTCCACGTACGGCTGGTACGACTTCGCCGACAGCGCCAGCAGGCGCTTGTCGTACAGGATGCTGCCGATCACGTTGTAGACGTTCAGCACGACGCCCAGCACCAGCAGGTCCGCGGTCATGGTCGGCAGGAGCAGGAACATGCCGAAGAACGCGGTGTGCACCGGGAAGCGGATCCAGCGCCTGCTGCCGACCTTCCACGGGATCAGCTTCGGCCCCGGCGAGTTCGTCACCTGCGACACCAGCGTGGTCGAGCCGAACGCGAGCCCGCAGTCGTACTCGAACAGGTGCAGCTGCCAGTACCACAGCCAGGACACCACGGTCACCGCGTACATCCCGTACATCAGCGCGCCGCTGGTCTCCCACACCACCGCGTCCGGGGTGTGCTGCCACAGCGAGGCCGCGACCAGGATGTAGACCACGTTCGACAGCGACTCCACCGAGCGCCAGGCCAGCGACTCCATGCGGGTCTTGGCCTTCACCACCCGCTTGACGCGCAGGGTGGCCAGCACGGAGTGCTGCACGCCGAATCCGGCCACCAGTAAGGCGTCGACGACCAGCGCTGTGGTCAGGTCCATGTCCACTACTCCTCTATCGGTCGTTCCCGGCCCGGACCCCGGCGCCGGGCGCGCCGGGGTGGGGCGGGTGGGGGCAGGACGCTTGCGCGAGGACTCGGACCCGCGAGGCCCGACCGGGCGGTCAGACCTTGAACAGCTCTTCCATCGTCTCGTGCGAGATGCTCTTGTCGTCGTCGCGGTTCGCCGCGTACGACATGTTCACGATCGTGCGCTTGCCGCCCAGCAGGGGGTGGACCTGGTGCAGGGTCGTGTCGGTGCGCAGCAGGTAGAGGTCCCAGGGCTTGAGCTCGTGCGAGCGGATCACGCCGTCGACGAGCTTCTGGAAGACCTTGGGGTCCTCCTTGTCCCACGAGGTCCCGGAGACGGTCTGCACGAAGCCGCCCAGCTCCAGCGGCGGCACCTCCACCACGAAGATCACCGCGAAGCTGTAGTCGTCCCAGTGCCAGCCGTGGGTGTCGCCCCTGCTCTCCAGGGAGGTGATGATGTACTGCTCCGGGAGGTAGGGGCAGATCTTCACCGGCTCGCCCGCGACCTTGGACAGCGCCTCGCGCAGCGCGGGGGAGCGGTAGACCGCGTCCACCCACCCGTCGTGCTCCCTGATCTCCGCCGCGTTCACGTTGCGCATCTTGCGGTGGCTGTTGCCGGTCTCCTTGAGCTGGAGGTCGCGCCGGATGCCACCGGTGCGCACCAGCTCCTGGATCTCGTCCGACAGCACCTGCTTGACCGAGTCCGGGAGCACGTACGGGATCAGGCCGAAGCCCAGCTCCTCGAAGCTCTTGCGCGACATCGCGTAGCTCTCGTCCGGCAGCGAACCCAGGTGCGCGGCGATGTGCTCGTCGACGGTCGCGGTGGTCAATTCCGACACAATTCCCCCATGGCTGGTGGCTTAGGTGAGGGTCACCCGTTCCAGGCGCGCGATCCGAGCCGATCGCGTGTCGCGTTCGCGCATCGTTGCGGGAGCGGAGCGGGCAATTTTCCCGAGGTTTTGCGGGGTGTCTTGCGGTCCCGTTCGAGAAATGGGGAGAGTCGAATTACCGGGAGTTTACGCACTGTGACACCCGGCGGCAATGCGGCAAGCCGTACGCCTCTGAGCTGGTGAGACGCTTCGGTACCGCGTATACCGCCGATGACCTGGTGCGATCACTCCGGCATGTGGTGGGATCT
>NZ_JBQGCX010000361.1:0-4819 GCF_052038725.1 Actinosynnema sp. | reverse complement strand
TGAGGGCGGCGGGCAGGTCGGCGCGGCCCGCGATGCCGAGCTTGCGGTAGGCCCCGGACAGGTGCAGCTCGACGGTGCGCCGGGTGAGGAAGAGCGCCTCGGCGATCTGCCGGTTCGTCAGGCCCTGCGCGGCCATGCCCGCGACCCGGACCTCCTGCCTGGTCAGGCCGTGCTCGGTGCCCTGGGCGGCGGGCGGCTCGCAGGCCCGCAGCTCCTCGCCCGCGCGCGCGATGAGCGGTTTGGCCTCGCAGTCCGCGCTCAGCTCCACGGCCCGCCGCAGGTGCGGGATGGCCCGCTCGGGCCTGCCGCGCCTGCGCAACCGCGCGCCCAGCTCGCACAGCGCCTCGGCCAGCGCGAGCCGGGCGGTGGTGCCCCGCAGGTGTTGGACGGCCTGGGCGAGCGCGCGGGTCCCGGCATCGTCCTCGCTGGTCAGGCCCACCGCGAGCAGCGCGGCGCCGAGCGCCCTCGGGGTGCCCCAGCGGCGGGCGACCGCCAGCTCCTCCCCGGCGAGCCGCGCCGCCTGGTCGCGGCGGCCCAGCGCGAGCAGGGCGCGCACCGCCAGCGGTCGCCACGGCAGCAGCGGCGCCGACCCGAGCTGGGCGGCGGCCAGCCTCCTGCCGCACTCGCGCGCGTCGGTCAGCGCGCCCTCGGCGTCACCGCCCGCGAGCTTGAGCCTGCCGCGCGCCCACAGGGTGGTGTTGTGGCCGAACACCTCGGGCAGCCGGTCGGTGAGGCCGTGCTTGGCCAGCAGCTCGCGCGCCTCGTCGAACCGGCCGAGGTCGACCAGCGCCTCGGTGAGCCTGGCCGCGCAGCGCACCGCCATCGGGCAGTCCTCGACCGGGCCTGCCCACTCCCCCGCGTCGGCGGGCCGGTCGCCCGGCCGGTCGCGCGGCGGGGCGCTCTGCTCGGCGAACAGCCGCAGCTGCCACTTCAGGAAGGTGGTGGCGCGCACGAGGTCGCCGGTGGCCAGGTGGTGCAGGCCCTGGGCGAGCGCGAGCGCCGCGCCCCGGTCGAGGTGGTGGTCGCGGGGTTCGGCGCGAGAGCCGAGCGCGTGCCGCAGCCCCTCGGACAGCCGGGGCGAGTCGGCCAGGAAGCAGGTGGCGACGGCGAACGCGAACGGCCGGGTGAGCACCTCGGTGTCCGGTCCGGTCAGCGCCAGCTCGGCGTGACCGGCGGCCCGCGCCGCCGAGTCGCCGCGCAGGGCGTGGCCGAGCGCGAGCAGGGCGGAGCGGGTCTGCCGCAGCTCGGGCGACGTGGGCGGCTCGGCCTCCAGCTCGCGCAGCAGGGCGCCCGCGCGCAGCGCGAGGCCGGGGTTGTTGCCCGCGCCCGCGAGGAAGCACAGGGCGCGCAGCCGCCACGAGCGGTCGTGGTCGGCGGGACCGAGCCTGGCGACCAGCTGCGGTCCGAGGGCGAGGGCGAACCGGGCGTCGACCGGGCGGCACAGCCGCAGCAGCAGCTGGGCGGCCTGGTCGGCGGCGAGGCCGGTGTCGTCGGCGAGGACGAGGCTCTCGCGCAGCAGCGACGCGCCCTCGGCCGGGTCGGCAAGGAACACCGCGTGCACCAGCTCCAGGCGGGCGCCCAGGCGCTCGGCGGGCGCGGCGCGCTCCCGCAGCGCGCGCTCCAGGCAGGCGCGGGCCTCGACCGGGTCGCCCGCGCGCCGCGCCGAGCGGGCGGCCACGCGCAGCACCGGGACGCCCCAGGGCAGCGGCACGTCGTGGGCCTGGCGCAGGTGCGCGGCGACCCTCCTGGCGGGTTCCCCGGCCTCGGCCAGCGCCGAGGCGGCGCGGGCGTGGTCGGCGGCGCGGGTGGCGACCGGCAGGTCGGCGAGCACGCAGGCCCGCAGGTAGGGGTGGTTGAAGGCGAGCGGGGTGCCGTCGCGGAGCAGGCGCAGCCGGACCAGGGCGTCGACCAGGGCGAGCACCTCGCGGTGCTCGACACCGGCCAGCTCGGCGACCCGGTCGACGGTGGCGTCCTCGCCGAGGACGGCGGTCGCCCGCACCACCTCGGCCGCGCCGGGGCGGACCCGCAGGCGCAGGCGCAGCAGCTCCCCCAGCTCGGGCGCGGCGAGCGCGGGGACCCCGGCGGGGTCGAGGGCGGTCGGGTCCAGGGCGGTGGGGTCCAGGGCGGTGGGACCGGAGCCGAAGGCGGCGGGGCCGAACCCGGCCGGGACGAGCGCGGCGACGTCGAAGGCGGCGGACGGGCCGGGATCGCACCCGGCCGGGTCGAACTCGGCGGGGGGGAACCCCGCGCGGCCCGGTGACGGGGCGCCGGGGCCGCCGGAAGCCGGGCCCCCTCGCCGCTGGTGGCGCCGGGAGGCGTGGTGCTCCGGCGACGTGACGCCGGAAACCGGGGCTCCCTGGCCTGATCCGGGATCGGCGGGGCTCCGGACGGCGTCGCCGGACGCGGCACCGCCCTGGGTGACACCGCCCTGGGAGGCGCTGCCTGCGCTGGAACGACCGCGGGCCGCAGCCCCGGAGACGGGGTCACCCCCGGCGCTGTCCCCCGGACCGGGGCGACCGGAGCTGTCCGCGCCGGAACGGCCGGGCGCCGGGGCCACGGGACCTGCGGGGCCCGCGGTGCGGGCGGTCCGGGCCTTCGGTCCGAGGGCCGCTCGGGTGCGCAAGACCGCGACCAGGGACTCCAGCAGTCTGGGGTTGCCCGCCGTGGCCTCGTGGACCGCCGCGGCCAGGCCCTCGGGGAGGGGTGCGGGCAGCGCGCCCGCCAGCAGGTCGGCGACCGCGTCGGGGGCCAGGCGGGGCAGGCGCAGCAGGTGGTGGTCCTCGGGCAGCAGCTCGGACAGCAGCAGGTCGGCGGCGGGCGGTTGGCCCGTGGCCGAGGACAGCACGACCAGCAGGGGGCGGTCGCGGAGCCTGCGCAGCAGGTAGGCGAGGCAGCGCAGGGACCAGGCGTCGGCGGCGTGCGCGTCGTCGACCACGAGCAGCAGCGGGGCGCGCTCGACCGAGGCGCGCACCAGCTGCAGGAACGCCTCCAGCGAGGGCGCCACGTCGCCGGGGTTGTCCAGCAGGTCCTCGGCGAGCTGCCCGACGACGGCGCCGCGCAGCTCGCTCTCCAGCCGGGTGGCGACCGCCGACGCGGCGGTGAAGCCCAGGTCGCGGGCCTGCTCGGCGACCTCGGCCAGCAGGGCGGACTTGCCGGAGCCGAACTCGCCGTCCACCAGCACCCCGACGGTGCGCCCGGCCGACGCGGCGCGCAGCAGCGCCCGGAAGGCGCGCAGCTCTCCCGCCCTGCCGACCAGCGGCGGGCGGTGCGCGCCCCGCGTTCTCGGGTCCACCTGCCGCGCGGGGCTCGATGCGCTCACCTGTGGACTCCGTTCTGCGGCGTCGCGGCGGCGGGGAGCGGGCGGAGCACCACCGTATGGCATGTGTCCACCCCGGAGATCGCCACAGGCCCGGCGCGGGAACGGCGCAGGTCCAGCGCGGAGCCGGCGCGGGAACGACCCGAGCCCAGCGCAGAGCCGACGCAGGAAACGACCAAAGCCCAGCGCAGGGCTGGCGCAGGCACGGCGCAGGGCTGACGCAGACCCGGCGCAGGAACCGGCGCAGGCCGTGCGCGGGACCGGCGCTGCCTGCCGGGAACCGGCGCGGGCGCTGCCCGGAACCGGGTTCCGGGCAGGGCCCGCCGCGGGCGGGCACCGAGAGCCGCGCCGGGACGCGGGCGGGATTTCCTTCGGTGCCCTCCGTAGAGACTTCCGGGGGCGCCTCCCCCCAGAATGGCCTGCGAACGGGCGGGCCGCGAAGCGCGGCCCGGACCGCCAAAACCGCGGAAGCATTTCCGCCGAGCGGGCTCTCCAGCGGGCTCCGATGAATTCCGGGGAGCGCCTCCGGCGGCGAGCGGAAATGCCGGTGAGTCGCGCGCGAATTACCCGGAGCAGCTCAGCGCGACTCCTCCATTGATCGGCGCAGGATCTTCATGGCGTGGTAGACGCGGGACTTCACGGTCCCTTCGGGAATGCCCAGCACGAGCGCCGCCTCGCGGACCGTCCGGCCGCGCACGTAGGTCTCGCAGATCGCTTCCCGGTGCTCGGCACCGAGCTTCCCGATGAGATCGGCGAGCACCATGCGGGACAGCCCCTGCTCGGTCCGGTCGGGCTCCAGGGCGACGTCGTCGCCGGTCAGCTCCACCTCCACGGGTCTGGCGCGACGCCCGCGCCAGTCGTCGATCACGATCCGGCGGGACACCGTCAGCAGCCAGCCCCGCAGCATCCTCGGGTCGCTGACCAGCGTTTCCGCGTTCCGCCACGCCCGGATCAGGGTCTCCTGGACGACGTCCTCCGCCCACTGCCGGTCGTTGCCGGTCAGCTTGAGCACGTGGGCCAGCAGGACCCCCTCGAACTGCGCGTAGAGGGTCGTCACCAACTCCTCGGCCCTGCTCCGCGCGGCGGCGCCCGACCGGGGCTCCACCCGCGTTCCGCCCGGTGAATTCATGGAGTGCGAACCTCCTGAGAGTTCGTGCGGCGGAAGGCGTGCCGAGCGTTGCGGGGTAACACGCCTGCGAAGTTGCGGAGACCACGTGAACGTACTACACGAGTACGTCTCGATCCAATAACCACGCCCCCTGTCCACGTCGTGGCCGCTTGTAGGGGAAGTGCGACTCGTGCATCACCGCGCGTTCCGCGAAGTACCGGTGATGCAGATCACACGCGCGACGTGAACCGCTCTTCCGGCGTCCGCCCCCGGTTCGCCGATGCGTATTGCCGACCAATACCGGGGTCGCCGAGGGGGCCGCGGACGCGGCGCGGGGGCGGCCCCCGCGGGGGGGGCGCGCCCCCGGGGGGCGCGGGGGGGGGGGGGGGGGCCGC
>NZ_JBQGCX010000360.1:0-3168 GCF_052038725.1 Actinosynnema sp. | reverse complement strand
CGCCACCAGGTACCAGCGCCACCCGGTGTGGGCCAGCCCGAACGGCTCCACGTGCCGCCGCGACCCGGCCCCGTCCTTGCCCCGGTACCCGAACCGCAGCCGCTGCGCGTCCCGGCAGGCCACGGCGATCACCGCGAGCGCGTTGGCGTCCACCCGCACGGCGGGCGCGGCCAGCGACACGGTGTGCCGCTGCAGCGCCGCGACCCGCCTGCGCAGCCGGGACGGCAGCACCTGCTCCAGCTTCGCCAGCGCCCGCACCGAGCTCTCCTCGATGCCGCGCACCGTGCCGCCCGCCGCCGTGCGCAGGCCGATGGCGACCGCGACGGCCTCCTCGTCGTCCAGCAGCAGCGGCGGCAGCTCGGCCCCCGCGCCCAGCTGGTAGCCGCCCGCCGCGCCGGGCAGCGAGGACACCGGGTAGCCGAGCGACCGGAGCTTGTCGACGTCGCGGCGCACCGTGCGCACCCCGACGCCGAGCCGCCCGGCCAGCTCCGGCCCGCTCCACTCGCGGCGGACCTGGAGCAGCGACAGCAGCCTGAGCAAACGCGCGGAGGTCTCCAACACGCGTCCCAGTGTGGCGGGGAACCAGGTCAGGAACGGTCCTGGTTCCCCCGCTCCCGCCCCCGGCTCACGACTTCCGGCGCGCGCCCGGCGGCCACACCACGACCACCGGCACCCCGGACGCCACCGCGTGCTCGACCACGTCCCCGGTGCCGCCCTTCCCACCGGCGGGCAGCCCGTCCCACACCGCGACCACGAAGTCGACGCTCGCCAGCATCCGCTCGTTGGCCATCACGTACGCGTACCGCCCGGACACCTCGTTGGGCAGCACGCTGACCACCGTCGCCCGCCCCAGCAGCTCGTCGTACTCCGCCAGGTTGTGCGGTTTTATCTTGTCCCGGTAGTCCGCCGCGGGGAGCACGACCTCCACCTCCCCGCCCATCCCCAGCACCACCCGCGCGAACAGCTGGTCGGCTCCGGCGGCCAGGCAGGTCACCCCGACCAGGGATGACCCGCCCGCCGCCTCGTCCTCCAGTGCCGCGTCCAGTGCCGCGCGGATCCCCGCGCCCACCTCGTCGACGCATTCGGGCGCCAGATTGCTGTGCCCGGTGATCCCAACCCGCATCAGGCCGTCCGCACTCCCCGGATCGCCTCGCGGGTGTCGCGCACCAGCGGGAGTTCCCGGTGCCGCTCCGCCTCCTTCGCGAAGTCCTGCAGCTTGCGAACGACCCGGCCGGAAGCCAGGCCGACCGCGGTGGGCAGGACCTCCTGGATCAAACCGCAGGCGGCCTCCGGATCGCCAGCCGCCATCTTGGTGCGGGCCAGACCGATCACGTCGAACGCCCGGTTGCGCACCCGCGCCGGGTCGCGCAGCTCCAGCGCCCGCAGGATGTGCTTCTCGGCCAGCAGCGCCTGGCTCGGGTCGTGCGCCGCCAGGTCCCGCAGCCGGGCCCCGATCACCCCTTCCAACTCCGCCTCGTCGAAGCTCTGCAACCACCAGGGCTCGGAACCGTGCTCGCGCTGGGCGAAGCTGTCCTGCGCCTGGCCCACCGCGCGGTGGAACTCCTTGACCCTGCCGAGCTGCGCGTACGCCCACGCCTCCCTGGTCAGCAGCAGCGCCTGCAGGGTCGGCGTGGCCTTGCGGCGGGTCCCGTACTGGGCCAGCTGCACCAGGTCCAGGCCGTCCTCGGGCCGCCCCAGGTCGAACATCTGCCTGGCCATCGCGGCCAGGCACAGCGCCGCGAACGGGTCGTTGTGCCCGGCCTTGGCCATGCGCACGCCGAGCACGTAGTACCGCTGCGCCGCGTCGTGCATCCCCGCGTCCCACGACATGCTCGCCGCGACCTTCGACAGCTCGGCGCCGATGAAGAACGCCCGCTCCGTCGTCGGTCCCGCCGGGGCCCTGGTCAGCCGCTCGGCCAGCTCCTCCAGCTGGCCCAGCACCGCCTTGCGCGCCAACCCGTACCCGCCCCGACCGCCCCAGCCGCGCAGCCCGTCGGCGACGTGCTGCAGTGCGGCCAGCTCCTCCTCGCTGATCGCCGCGCTGGACGACCACCTGGTCAGCGGCTGGAGCGGGTGCAACCACCGCTGCAGCGGCTCCACCAGCGTGGGGCCCATCGTGACGGCGGCTGCTCCGGTGAGCGCCGCCCGTCTGCTGATCGCCAAGTCGCTCCTCGCAGTTTCCTCGACCGATCTGGCTATGCTCGACGCGTCCCACGCTGCGACGAGCACATCGGGCGGCGCCCCGCGTTCGGGGGCCGCCTGGCTGGGAATGCCGACGCGGTCGAACCACAGCCGGTCGCCGGGGATGCTCAGGGCGCGCGCGAAGTGGCGCAGTCGCTCGATCCGGTCGATCGGGTTCTCGCCGGTCTCGTACCGCGACAGCTGCGCCTGGCTGATGCCCAGCCAGGTGGCCATGCGGTCCTGGGTGATCCGGCTGACGTGCTGCGGGTGGTGCCGGTAGGCGGCCAGGACCGCCCCCATGTCCCTGGCCGCGAACGCGGAGGCCAGCACGGGGTGGTCCCAGAACTCTTCGGTCAGGGCGGGGGGCCCGTAGATGTCGGCGCGCGCGTTGCGCCTGCACCTGTGGCAGAGCCGGTCCGAGTTGTCGGCGGCTATCAGCGCCCCGCAGGACGGGCACGCGCGCCTGGTGCTGGTGGCTCTTCGTCCGTTCGCTTCCATCGGCTCGCTCCCGTCACTGAGCGTGGCCACCAGCATAGGGAACCGTCACCACGAGTCCATGCATTTCGTGCATAAGGGCGTGTGGTGGTCCTGGCCAGGGGCTGGTGACGCCGTGTGGTGGATGGGGGCCATTCACGTGCTGCATGAATCCGATCCGAGGTCGGTGTGGTGACGAGCCTCGGATGGACCCACTCTGCGTGTGTACGGGGCGTGGGGCAACCCCCTCGCCGCAAAGCCCACCAGACCTACGACCACCCGACCGGGGAGGGGCCTCCGCCGATGACCGTCACCACCACCGCACACAGCACGAACCCGCGCCCGCGACCGCGCGACCGCGCGCACCAGCAGGCGCTGGGAGAGGCGATCGCGGGCTACCGGCTGCTCGGCTGGAAGGTGTCCGTGACCGAGCAGGGCGTGTTCCTCCCGCTGGGACCGGCGACCACCGCGCTGGCCATGCCCGCGAGAATCGGCTCCAGGGTCCTGGCCGAC
>NZ_JBQGCX010000359.1:0-20163 GCF_052038725.1 Actinosynnema sp. | reverse complement strand
GCCGGGCGCGGCCGGTGGTTCCCCGCCGTCGGCAGCCCACCGTCGGCAGCCCACCGTCGGCAGCCCGCCGTCGGCAGTCCACCAGCGGCAGCCCGCCAGCGGTGGCCCCCACCCGCCGTCCCGGCGGTCGCTCTAGCATCGGCGGGTGCTCGTCTACTCGATCCCCATGCGCACCCGGTTCCGCGGCATCACCGTCCGCGAGGGCGTGCTGCTGGAGGGGGAGCGCGGGTGGGGGGAGTTCTGCGCCTTCCTCGACTACTCCGACGCCGAGTGCGCCCCCTGGCTCGCCTGCGCCGTCGAGGCGGCCGAGGAGGGGTGGCCCGCGCCGGTGCGGGAGCGGGTCGCGGTGAACTGCACCGTGCCGGTCGTGTCCCCCGAGCGGGCGCACGCCCTGGTCTCCGCCTCCGGCTGCGGCACCGCCAAGGTCAAGGTCGCCGACCCCGGCGCGCCGCTCGCCGAGGACCTCGAACGGGTCGCGGCGGTCCGCGACGCGCTCGGGCCCGGTGGGGCCGTGCGGGTCGACGCGAACGCCGCCTGGGACGTGGACACCGCCGTCGCCGCCATCCGCGCGCTCGACCGCGCCGCGGGCGGCCTCGAGTACGTCGAGCAGCCCTGCCGCACCGTCGAGGAGCTGGCCGCCGTGCGCCGCCGCGTGGACGTGCGGATCGCGGCCGACGAGTCGATCCGCCGCGCCGAGGACCCCCTGCGGGTCGCGGTCGCGGGCGCGGCCGACGTCGCGGTGATCAAGGTCGCCCCGCTCGGCGGGGTCCGGCGGGCGCTGCGGGTGGCCGAGGCGTGCGGGCTGCCGTGCGTGGTGTCGTCGGCGGTGGAGACCTCGGTCGGCATGGCGGCCGGGCTCGCGCTCGCGGGCGCGCTGCCCGAGCTGGACTTCGCCTGCGGCCTCGGCACCCTGCCCCTGCTCGACGGCGACGTCGCCACCGCCTCGCTCGTCCCGGTCGACGGTTGGCTCCCGGTCCCGACCGCGCCCCCGGTCCCGGACCGCGCCGAGGAGTTCGCCGCCGACCCGGAGACCGCCCTGCGGTGGCGGGAGCGCCTCGCGCGGGTCGAGCGCGTGCGCGGGTGACCCGCAGGCGGGTGATCCAGGGGGGCGGGTGATCCGGGGGTTCGACGGGCGCGCGGAGAACCGCCCGCCGAACCCCGGTCCGATCACCCGACGTCATTTCCCGGAAAACGATCACGTGTCCCGTTCGTGACATTCCGCGGGACGCCCACCGGGGGCCTCACCGCCCTTCCGGCGAAATCGCGGAAAAAGCTAGCCCGTACAGCCGCCGTCACCCCGCTGAACGGGTGAAGATCATCCGATCTTCGGCCCCAGAAGATCATCCGCGTCCACGATCCGATAGGCGTAACCCTGCTCCGCCAGGAACCGCTGCCGGTGCGCCGCGTAATCGGTGTCGAGCGTGTCCCGCGAGACCACCGAGTAGAAGTGCGCCTGCCGCCCGTCCGCCTTCGGCCGCAGCAACCGCCCCAACCGCTGCGCCTCCTCTTGCCGCGACCCGAACGTCCCCGACACCTGCACCGCCACCGACGCCTCCGGCAGGTCGATCGAGAAGTTCGCGACCTTCGACACCACCAGCGTGCTCAGCTCCCCGCGCCGGAACGCGTCGAACAGCTCCTCGCGCTCCTTGTTCTTCGTCGCCCCCTGCACCACCGGGGCCCCCAGCGCCGCGCCCAGCTCCTCCAGCTGGTCCAGGTACGCGCCGATCACCAGCGCGGGCTCGCCGGGGTGCTTGTCCAGCACCGCCTTCACCACCGGCAGCTTCGTCCGCGCCGTCGAGCACAGCTTGTACCGCTCCTCCGGCTCGGCCGTCGCGTACCCGAGCCGCTCGGCGTCGGTCAGCGTCACCCGCACCTCGGTGCACTCGGCGGGCGCGATCCACCCCTGCGCCTCGATGTCCCGCCACGGCACGTCGAACCGCTTGGGCCCGATCAGGGAGAACACCTCCCCCTCCTGCCCGTCCTCGCGCACCAGCGTCGCCGTCAGCCCCAGCCGCCGCCGCGACTGGAGGTCGGCGGTCATCCGGAACACCGGCGCGGGCAGCAGGTGCACCTCGTCGTAGACGATCAGGCCCCAGTCCCGCGAGTCGAACAGCTCCAGGTGCTTGTACTCGCCCTTCGACTTCCGGGTGATCACCTGGTAGGTGGCGATCGTCACCGGGCGGATCTCCTTGCGCTCGCCCGAGTACTCGCCGACCTCGTCCTCGGTCAGCGAGGTCCGCGCGACCAGCTCCCGCTTCCACTGCCGCCCGGCGACCGTGTTCGTCACCAGGATCAGCGTGGTCGCCCCGGCCTCGGCCATGGCCGCCGCCCCGACCATCGTCTTGCCCGCCCCGCACGGCAGCACCACGACCCCGGACCCGCCCGCCCAGAACGCCTGCGCGGCCAGCCGCTGGTAGTCGCGCAGCTGCCAGCCCTCCTCGACCAGGTCGATCGGGTGCGCCTCGCCGTCCACGTAGCCGGCGAAGTCCTCCGCGGGCCAGCCGACCTTGAGCAGCAGCTGCTTCAGCCTGCCTCGCTCGCTCGGGTGAACCACGACCGTGTCGTCGTCGATCCGCGCGCCGAACATCGGCTTGATCTTCTTGTGCCGCAGCACCTCCTCCAGCACCGCCCGGTCGAGCGACTGGAGCACCAGGCCGTGCGCGGGGTGCGTGCTGAGCTGGAGCCTGCCGTAGCGGCCCATCACGTCGACCACGTCCACCAGCAGCGGCTGCGGCACCGGGTAGCGGGAGAACCGCACCAGCGCGTCCACGACCTGCTCGGCGTCGTGCCCGGCGGCCCGCGCGTTCCACAGCGCCAGCGGCGTCACCCGGTAGGTGTGCACGTGCTCGGGGGCCCGCTCCAGCTCGGCGAACGGCGCGATCGCCGCCCGCGCCTCGTCGGCCGCCGGGTGGTCGACCTCCAGCAGCAGGGTCTTGTCCGACTGGACGATCAGGGGGCCGTCGGTCACGGGCGCGCTCTCCTCGGTTGGGGCGGGGGTGTGGTGCGGGCGTCCCACCAGTGTGCGCGCCGGGCGCAAGTACGCTGTCCCGCGCCGTGGCCAGCGAGGTCGCGCAGCGACAGCCGAGGTGGTCATGAGCAGCGACGACGCCAGGAACGACACCGGCGGCAGGCCCGCGCCCAACCGCAAGGTCATCGCCGTCTCCGCCGTCGCGGTGGCCGTCCTCGCCATCGCGGGGTACGCGGTCCACGCCCTCACGGGCCCTGGCTCGTCGGCGGGCGAGTGCGTCCGGATCACCGGCGCGGACGGCGACTCGCTCGCGGTCACCCCCGACGACTGCGACGCGGACCTGGCCAACTTCCGGGTCGGCAAGGTCGTGGACGGCGCCGACGCGCCGTGCCCCGAGGAGGGCGTCTACACCGAGGCGCGCGGCCAGGGCTCCAGCACGCTCTGCCTGCTGCCGAACATGGTCGAGGGCGCCTGCTACGGCCCGGACGACCGGGGCTTCGGCGGCCTGGTCAGGTCCGCCTGCACCGGCGAGGCGACGATCAAGGTGACCAAGGTCATCGAGGGCTCCACCGACACCTCCGGCTGCCCGGACGGCGCGGGCATGTCCTACCCCGAGCCGCCCATCACGTTCTGCGTCGTCCCGGCCGACCTGTAACCGGTAGGGGTGAACCCGCTCAACCGCGCCGAGTGATTGTGCCGATGCCCCGTCCATGAGAGAGAGCGGATGGCTGATCGGCGCGGCGGCGCTGGTCCTGGCCGGGGGCTGGCTGCTGGCCGCCCCCACGGCGGGTGAGGACCTGCCCAGCGCGGGCGACTGCGCGAGCTTCGTCGGCACGGCGGACGCCCCCGGCTACGCGGCGCTGGACTGCGGGGCGGAGCAGGCGAACGCGCGGGTGCTCGGCGTGGCCGAGGTCGCGGACGCCTGCCCCGGTTCCGACGCGCGGCCCACGGCGGGCGGCGCGGTGTGCCTCGGACCCAACCTGGTGGCGGGGCACTGCTACCGGGACGACCTCCAGATGGGCCTCGTCCGGGTGACGTGCGACACGTTTGGGGCGGTCAAAATCCTGAAAGTGGCAAACAGCACATTTCCGTGCGAAGAGGGTGATCTGCTCACCCTCGGCGACCGCTCGACCGCGTTCTGCGCAACCCGCGCCGCCGACTCGCGGTAGCGACCCCGCACGCGCGCGCCGCCGGGAGGCGTGCCACCCCGCCCGGTCGGGGATACGTTCTCCGGGTCCGCCCCGCGAGAGGACGACCCGGTGACCACGCCCCCAGAAGGCCCGCAAGACCCCTGGCAGCCCTCCTGGCGGCCGGAGCCCGAGCAGCGGCCGGAGCGTCCCGGACCGGCCGTCGACCCACCTCAGCGGGCCGCTCAGCCCGCTTTCCCCTCCCAGGACACCCCCTGGGGTGCGCGGACCGGCCACGACCGGCTCCCCGACGCCCGGCCCGGCGCGGCCGACCCGGCCCCCGGCCCGCGAACCGAGCCGCGGCACGACCCGCAGACCGACCAGCGGCACGACCCGCGAACCGAGCCGGAGACCCCGCCCACCGGCCTCGCGCAGTTCGGTTTCACCGGCGAACCGGCGGACCACTCCGCGTTCACAGTGAATGGCCGAATTTCCAACCAATCGGAATTCGCAGGTCAGCGGGACCCCGCGCGATTTCCCGATTTCCACCGCGACGAGCGGTCAGCACCACCGCCGTCCGACGATTCCCTGGGTTACGCGGTGCTCGTCCAACCCCTCGGCCCCGGCAGCGCGCCCGCGCCCGAGGTCCGCTACCGCCAGCCCTGGCAGCCGGCCCACCAGGAACAACACCCCCACGACCCGGCGCGGGCGCCCCGGACCGGCCTGGCGCGCCGCACCAAGGTCGTGCTCGCCCTGGCCGCCGTCGTCCCCCTCGCGGCCGTCGTGGCCCTGTCGTTCGGCGGCGAGGACCGCCGCACCGCCGTGGCGGGGGCCGAGGCGGGCGACTGCCTCAAGGTGAACGAGGTCAGCCGCGACGGCGCCGACGTGGAAATGGTCGACTGCGCGGCCGGGGACGCGGCCTACCGCGTCGCCGTGAACCTCCCCGAGGACGATCGCTGCCCGCCCGGTGATTACGACGAGTACATCCGAGGGGGAGCGGGCAACAGGGGTTTTCGGCTTTGTCTGATGCTGAACGCCACGGACGGTGATTGCTTCAAGGAGGAAGGGGGCATCGCCGCCAGCAAGACCACAAAGGTCCGCTGCGGCTCGGGAGCCACCTACAAGGTCGCAAAGGCGCACTCGGGCACGGTTGACGAACTCGTCTGCGAATTCGACGAGAACCCACGCGTCTACCCGACGCCGCCGACCACCCTGTGCATCACCGACCCGTAAAGCAAAGGAGCCCTTCCGGACAGCGGGAAGGGCTCCTCGGCGGGATGGCGCGGGGAAACGGCGATCAGCCGGTGCTGGCCGTTCCCTCCGGCAGCAGGACCTGCACGTCCAGCTTGCCCACCAGCACGTCGGCGGTGTCCATCATGTCCGCGACGCGCTGGAGCCGCACCGAGTTGAGCGACACCGGGAAGGTGCCGATCGACACGAGCGCCGCGGTCTGCTGGTCCACGTCGATGTAGCTGGTCAGGACGTCCTGCACGGCCAGCTTGTTGTCCGAGGCGGCCTGCTGGGCCTCCTGCAGGACCGAGCGGAACAGCTTGAGGGTCTGCGGGTTGGCGTCGGCGAACTTCTTGCTCGACGCGTAGCCCGACATGGGGAAGTCCTGGGTGGGGCCGGTGGCGGTGTCGGTGATGACGCGCGCGCCGACCTCGCGCTGGGCCTTGGTGATGTACGGCTCGATCATCCACGCGGCCTGGATCTTGTCCGCGCGCAGGTCGTTGACCATCTGCGAGAACGGCATGGTGGTCAGCTCGACGCTGGACTGCTCGATCCCGGCGGTCTTGAGCACCGACGTCGTCGTCAGCGCGCCGAGGTCCTTGGTGCTGTCCACCGCGATCTTCGGCTTCCGGTTCGCGGACCTGCCCTTGATCTTCTCCGCGCTGTCGTACTGCGGGTTCGTCGTGACCAGGGCCATCGAGTTGGCCCCGGCCTGGTAGGCCTCGCCCTGGATCTGGAGCTCGGTGCCCTCCGCGACCTTGCTGAACAGCTTCACGTGGCTGCCCCACGTGATGTCGAGCGTGCTGTCGAGCTGCTTGAGGCCTTCGTCTTCGCTGCTCACGTCCACCAGCTGGACCTGGAGCCCGGCGCGCTCGAAGAGCTTGTCGTTGAGCGCGAGCTTGAGCGGAGCGACGTCGACCACGGGCAGGACACCGATCCTGAGCGTGTTGCGCTCGAGAGCGGGTGTCTCGTCCCCGGAGGTACCCGGCAGCAGTCCGCAGGCCGACAGGGTCGTTGCGCAGACGATCAGCGCTGCGGCGCGACGGAGAACACGCGCTGGGGTAGGCATGGCACCTCGTTGGTGGTTGACCTCTGGAACGGGTCTATTTTGATCTACGGAATTGGGTCGACGAACGTCGACGTTCGTGGATGGTAACCACCCGTAGGTATGAAAAGACAGCCCCAACCCGATACGGTGAGTGCTTCCGAAGGCTTCCGTAGGGTAGGGGGCTGGCACTACCATCCGCCTCTGTGGCACTGCACCGCGAGTTGTGCGGAGCGGACGGCGCCGGGGCGGGGTGCCTAGCCAGGGCTACCACCTATGTGCTGCAATTCGGCCCGATTTCGAGTCCATGCTTCGGTCCTGGGGAGAGGCCGAGGAACACTGCTGCTGGAAGAGGAAGCCCAGGGTGGCCCGACGAGAGAGAGGTTCCGGCCAGTCAGGCGTGGGGAAACCACCACGTACCGAAAGCCCCGAAATGGGTGACGGACTGGCTGCGCTGCGTGATGGAACTGTGACTGAATCAACGGGAACCGGGTTGACGACAGGCGTCAGGCAGGGGGAGGCGCGCACCGCCTCGTGGCGGCTGCAGAACTGGCGCCTGCCCACCAAGCTGGGGGCTGTCCTTCTCATCCCGACCGTGGCGGCGCTCGCCCTCGGCGGTCTGCGCGTGCAGTCCGACCTGGCGAACGCCACGCAGTTCAGTCGACTGGCCAACCAGGTGCAGTTGGAGACCGCGGTCGCGGACCTGGTGCACCAGCTCCAGCGCGAGCGCGACCTCAGCACGTGGTATGTGGCGTCGAGCAAGCAGATCGAGAGCGTCGCGCTCGACCGCCAGCTCGTGCGGGTGAGCGACGCGGTCGAGACGCTCAAGAGCAAGATCATCGACCTGAGCGGGGACTTGGCC
This sequence comes from Actinosynnema sp., assembly GCF_052038725.1. Lineage (NCBI taxonomy): Bacteria > Bacillati > Actinomycetota > Actinomycetes > Pseudonocardiales > Pseudonocardiaceae > Actinosynnema > Actinosynnema sp. The sequence continues at coordinate 12,931 of NZ_JBQGCX010000359.1, read as the reverse complement.
CCGGAGACGGTCGAGCGGTTCCGCGGCACGGCCGAGCAGCTCACCCGGCTGAACAGCCTGCGCAGCGCGGTCCGCGAGACGCAGTACCCGTCAGACGCGGTCCTGCGCGTCTACTCGGAGTCCGTCGAGAGCCTCCTCGACCTTGGCGAGCAGGCCATCGGTGGCATCGACGACCCCGAGCTGGCACGGCTCCACCTGGCCACGAACGCGATGGCCCGCATCAAGGAGCAGGAGTCGCAGAAGCGCGGCATCCTGTTCGACGTCTTCCAGCGCGGCAGCTTCGCGGCCAACCAGGAGCGCGCCCTCCTGGCCGTCAACGCCGAGCTGGACGCGGCGCGCAACGACTTCCGCAAGTCCGCCACGCCCGACCAGGCCAAGATCTACGACGACACCGTCACCGGTCAGATCATCGACACCGCGAACAACATGCAGGAGACGGCGCTCAACCTCGCGGGCACCACCAGCGGGTTCGGCGACATCAGCCCCAAGGGCTGGGACGTGTCCTCCACCCTGACGGTCAACAAGACCCGCCAGGTGGAGGTCATGCTCATCGAGCAGCTGCAGAGGCTGAGCGACGAGCGCACCGGCGAGGCTCGCGCCGCGGCGTTCTACGACTCCGGCGTCGTGCTCGGCGCGCTGCTCATGGCCCTCGTCATGGCGCTGTTCGTCGCGCGGTCGATCCTCAACCCGCTGCGCCTGCTGCGCCGCACGGCGCTCGACGTGGCGGACAAGGGCCTGCCGGAGGCGGTCGAGAAGATCCTCGCCGACCCGAACCCGCAGGAGGCCGCCAAGACCGCCATCGCGCCGGTGCCCATCACCACGCGCGAAGAGGTCGGCCAGGTGGCGCGGGCGTTCGACGCGGTGCACGGCGAGGCGGTCCGACTGGCCGCCGAGCAGGCGATGCTCCGCGACAACGTCAACGCCATGTTCGTCAACCTGTCCCGCCGGTCGCAGGCGCTCGTCGAGCGCCAGCTGAACCTGATCGACCGGCTGGAGCAGGACGAGCAGGACCCGGACCAGCTCGCCAGCCTGTTCGAGCTGGACCACCTCGCGACGCGGATGCGCCGCAACAGCGAGAACCTGCTGGTGCTCTCGGGCACCGACCTGTCCCGGCGGCTCACCCGCCCGGTCCCCGTCGCCGAGGTCCTCGGCGCCGCGGTGTCCGAGGTCGAGCAGTACGCCAGGGTCCAGGTCGGCCAGACCCCGGAGCTCACCGTCCAGGGCCGCGCGGTCAACGACCTCGTGCACCTGATCGCGGAGCTGCTCGACAACGCGACCGCCTTCTCGGACCCGGTGACCAAGGTCACCGTGCGCACGGCCCGCACCCGCAAGGGCGAGCTGGCGATCGAGATCCAGGACCGCGGCGTCGGCATGAGCGACCAGGACCTGCGCGACGCCAACGAGCGGCTGGCCAACCCGCCGGACGTCGACGTCGCCGTCTCCCGCCGCATGGGCCTGTACGTGGTCGCGCGGCTGGCCAAGCGGCACGACGTCAAGGTCAGGCTCCGGGGCAACGAGGACATCGAGGGCGGCACCACCGCGCTCGTCACCGTCCCCGAGGCGCTGGTCACCTCGGCCGGTCAAACCGCCCACCCGATGGGCGCGGACCTGATCGGCTCGCCCAGCGCACCGGCCCCGAGCGCCTTCCCGAGCCCGAACACCGCCCAGCGCGCCAGCGGCATCGCGGGCGCCTTCGGCGGCGGCAACGGCACGGCGGGCGTCACCACCAGGCACGACGAGGAGTCCAGCTACCCGGCGGTCAGCTTCATGTCGACCGACGTGGACGCCGACGCGACCCGCGCGCCCTACCGGGCCGAGGTGCCGCAGGAGACCTCCGCGGAGATCTCCCAGGCGTCCTGGCTGCCCATGGTCGAGGAGCAGCCCCCCGCGGTGGCGCGGGACGCGCAGAACGAGCCCACGGGCACGTTCGGCTCGCCCACCCTCTTCACCGCCTACGAGGACCGCGACGCTCCCCAGGCGGACCACGAGCACGGCTACCAGACCACCCAGTTCCCGGCCGTGGACGACTCGGCGAACGCGTTCGCGCCGTTCGCCGCGCCGCTGCCGGAACCGGAGCCCGAGCCGGAGCCCGAGCCCGAGCCGGAACCGGTCGTCTTCCAGCGGAGCAGCGCACCCAGGGCGTCCGCGCCCGCGCGGCCCGTGGTCGACGACACGCCGACGGAACGCCTCCCGATCTACGAGGCCGTCCTGTCGCAGTGGTTCCAGTCCGTGGGAAGCGAGACGTCCGCGGGGACCACCCAGGCCGTTCCGCCCGCCCCGGCCGCACCCGCTCCGCGCCCCGCGCGGCAGGATGTGCAGCCGGAACCCCAGCGGGAGGAGGCTCCTCTGCCCACGCGCAAGCCACGCCCGGTGTCGGAGCAGGCCCAGGAAGCCGCCGCCCCGAGCAGCGCCATCGAGAACGGTCTGCCCAAGCGGCAGCCCGGTTCGCAGAGCAACATGTCCAAGCGCACACTGGAGACGAGCAGGGTGAGCGAGCCGGAGGCCGTCCAGGCCGAACCGGCGGCAAAGGCGAGCCCCGCGTCCGTCTGGCAGTCGCCCGCGGACGAGGGCTGGCAGGCCGCGCAGTCCCTGCTCAGCAGCACCCCCGACGCCACGACGCAGGCAGGGCTCCCGAAGCGGAAGCCCAAGGCTCAGCTTGTGCCGGGCAGCGCCGCGCCCCTCGCGGGCGCGACGCAGCAACCGCAGCAGCCCCCGCTGCCACCACGATCGGCAGATGTCATTCGTGGACGCATGTCCAGTCTTCAGCAGGGCGTCCGTCGGGGGCGGCACGCGCTGATCGACGCTTACGCTGGTGACATGTCGAGCCGGCAAGACGAGGAGCAGGAGTGACGACCGCAGCTCAGCCAGGAAGCTTTGGTTGGCTTATCACCGACTTCGTGCGTCGGGTTCCCGGCGTCGCGCATTCCGTTGTGGTGTCGGCGGACGGGCTTCTGCTCGCCGGCTCCCAGGGACTGCCGAGGGACCGCGCCGAGCAGCTCTCCGCTGTGGCCTCTGGCCTGGTGAGCCTCACCACAGGCGCCGCCAGGTGCTTCGAGGCGGGCACGGTGAACCAGACCGTGGTGGAGATGGAGCGGGGCTACCTGTTCCTGATGTCCATCAGCGACGGCTCCTGCCTCGCGGTGCTCGCAGCCCCGAACTGCGACATCGGTCTGGTCGCCTACGAGATGACCCTGCTGGTCGAGCGAGTCGGCCAGCAGCTCACCCCGGAGCTGCGCGCGCAGCTCCAGGGCGTGGTTCGGCGGTAGACCTCATGAGATCGTGGGGGTGAGTAAATGGCTGAACGATCTGGCGCTGACGGCCGTGCCTTCGGTAGGAACTTCAACTACCAGGAGTGGGCGACCGGCGGATTCCGGTTCGTGGAGCCGGATGCTCATCCCACGCAGGACGAGGAAGCCGAGGACGCACCCAGCCCGTGGGCGGAGCAGGCCCGAAGAGCACGGGACGAAGGAACAGAGCAGGGGCAAGGCGATATGGCTCAGCGTGAGGTTGAAGACTCGTCGTACGACTACGACGACGTTCCCAACCGATTCGACATCGACGGGTACGGCAGCGGCCTGTTCGGAGGTCCGGGTGCCGACCTGTTCGGTGCCCACGGCTTGCCCGAGAGCGTGCCGGAGCAGCTCCCGTACACAACCGGACCTCAGCCGGTCGTGCGACAGGAGGAGCACCCGGCGGCCGAATCAGGCTCGTTGGTCCGCCCGTACACCCGGACCGGCGGCCGAACCCGGCCCGACTACGACCTGGCGATCGAGGCGCTGATCTCCACCAGCGAACGAGGACTCGAGCGCGACGCGGCGGTGCTCCCCGAGCACCGCTCCATCTGCGGGCTGTGCACCGACACCAGGTCGGTGGCCGAGGTCGCCGCGCTGCTCCGGCTTCCGCTGGGCGTGGCGCGGGTGCTCATCGGCGACATGGCCAGCATGGGTTTGGTTTTGATTCACCAGGGCGGCATGGTTGTGGGGGACAAGCCGTCCATCGATTTCCTTGAGAGGGTGCTCAGTGGGCTTCGCAGGCTCTAGCCCCAACGCCGCCGCAGAAGGCGCACGGAAGCCTACGACCTCCGCGAAGATCGTGGTGGCCGGCGGCTTCGGCGTGGGCAAGACGACGTTCGTCGGCTCCGTGTCGGAGATCGTGCCGCTGACCACCGAGGCGGTGATGACGGAGGCCAGTGCGGGGGTCGACGACCTCTCCGCAACGCCCAACAAGGTCACCACCACGGTCGCGATGGACTTCGGCCGGGTCTCGTTGGACAGCGACCTGATCCTGTACCTGTTCGGTACGCCCGGTCAGCACCGCTTCTGGTTCATGTGGGACGACCTCGTGCGGGGCGCCATCGGCGCCATCGTGCTGGTCGACACCCGCAGGCTGGCCGACGCGTTCGCTTCGATCGACTTCTTCGACGACCGGCAGCTGCCGTACGTCGTCGGGGTCAACTGCTTCGACGGTCTGCTCCACCACCGCATCGAGGACGTCCGCGAGGCACTGACGATCGACCAGTCGGTCCCGATCGTCACCTGCGACGCCCGCAACCGGCAGTCGACCAAGCAGACGCTCATCACGCTGGTCGAGCACGCGATGCGCCAGTGGATGTCCGTTCGCGCGGGCTGAACCGGCTCCTGACGGCCTGAAGGGCGGCTCCCCACCGGGGGAGCCGCCCTTCAGCGTTCTAGCGGTTCTAGCCGTTCTGACGGCTCGTTCCTCAGCCGCCGATGTTCAGCAGGCCGCCGAGCAGGCCGCCGTGGTGGCCGCCCAGGCCCAGCAGGCCGCCGTGGCCGTGGCCACCGAGGTCGATGTCGGCGTCGATGTCCAGGTCGAGGTCGAGCAGGTCGTCGAGCAGGTCGCCCAGCAGACCGTCGTGGTCGTGGTGGTGGATCAGCCACAGCCACTCGGCGGCGCTCAGCCTGCCGTCGGAGGCCACCTCGGCGACGTCCTGCTGCGCCTCGGCCATCGGGGCGGCCGTGGTGGTCATGACGATGTCGGTCGCGGCGGGCGCGACCTCGGCGACGGCGGGCTGCACGACCTCCGCGGCCTGCTCCACCGGCTGCTGCTGGGCGGGGACGCCCTCCTTGGAGTCGCCGCCGGTCAGGGAACCGGTGAGCGAGCCGCTGCCGGAGACGGTGGCGGTGACGGGCTTGACCGAGCCCAGGACCGAGCCGACGGTGCTCGTCACGGCCGGGATGGTCGTGGCGGGAGCGGTCGCGGCGGGCAGGGTCGGCGCCGTGACGGCGGGCAGGGTCGGCGCGGTGGCCGGGTTCGAGCCCGCGATCGAGGTGATCGGGTTGGTCGCGGCCTGCGCGATGCTGCTGGCCAGGTTGGTCGCGCTGGTCACGGCGCTGGTGGTGTCGGTGAGCACGTCCTGCACGCCGGTGGTGGCGGTGTCGACGATGTCGCCCGCGCCGGAGACCAGGTCGCCCGCGCCGGACACGATGTCGCCCGCGGTGTCGGTGAGGTCGCCCGCGACCTCGCCCGCGTCACCGGCGACCTCGCCGATGCCGCTGACCGCGTCGGTCACGTCCTCGACGGTGTCGGTGACGGTGCCGGGCAGGCCGGTGACGGCGTCGGGCAGCGCGGTGCCGGGCACGATGGTGCCGGGCGCGGTGTCGCCACCGCTGGTGCTGTCACCGCCGCTGACGCCGGGCAGGCTCGGCAGGCCGGAGCCCGAGCCGGTGCCGGGGAGCACGATCAGGCCGCCGTTGCCGCCGCCGATGTTGAGGTCGGCGTCGACGTCCGCGTCGAGGTCGATGTCCAGCAGGTCGCCCAGGTCGAGCAGGCCGCCGTGGCCGTCGAGCAGGTCGCCGAGCAGGCCGTCGTTCCCGCCGTCGAGGTCGAGGTCCACGACCGCGTCGAGGTCGACGTCGCCGAGCAGGTCGCCCAGGAGGCCGTCACCGTCGCCGAGCAGGTCGTCCAGGTCGAGCAGGCCGCCGTCGGAGCCGAGCACGGCGTCGACGTCCAGGTCGATGTCGCCCAGCAGGTCGTTGCCGCCGAGCAGGTCGCCCACGTTCACCACCGCGTGGGTCTGGTCGAGCAGGTCGTCCAGGTCGGACGGGTCGATCACGACCGTGGCGCCGTCGAGCAGGTCTTCCAGGTCGCCGACGGACCACAGGGACCCGTTGCCGAGCACGTCCTGCAGGTCGTCCAAGGTCCACCAGTGGCACCAGTGGTCGTCACCGCCGAGCGACAGGGACAGGTCGATGTCCCCGTCCAGGTCGAGCAGGCGCTCGGTGGCACCGGGCGCGGTCCGCTCGGCCTGGTCCCCGGTCGACGCCGCGGGGGCGACGGGGGTGGCCAGGGCGTTGCCGGCGGAGAAGGCACATGTCGCGGCGGCAACCGCGAGCACGAGCGCTCCCCTTCGGAAGATCGCCATGCGATTACTCCTCATGAATGGTCTGTTTGGGCGCACGGGAACGCCCGTTCAGACGCTAGAGGTAGTGGCGATCACCGGAGGGTGATCAAGTTCCGTCGATCAGGGATGACTGACCGTCACTTGTGGACGATCGCCACCGAGGTGATCCGGTGCAGCGGGAAGCGCCGCACCTCTCCGTAGCCGACGTCCACCCCCTCCAGGACTCCACCACCCACCACCTGCGGCTTTATCACCCGGCTTGCGGCGGTGCCGTGCCCGTCCACGAAGTCCACCAGCACCTCGCCGCCCTCTCGGGCGGCCTGCTGGAGCACCGCCAAGGTCGCCGACGGCCCCGATCCGAGGTTCCCTGGAACCGTCACCCGTGCACCCGCGGTAGTCGTGGCCGCCCGATCGCCCGCCCGGAGCTGCCGGACGAGCTCCGCCAGCTGCTCCGGCGAGGCCGTCGGAGGGGGCGGCGACTTCCGCCTGCCCCGGCCGGTGATCCGCCGCCCGCCCGCGCGCAGGTCGACCACCTGCCCGCCCGCGTCCTCGGCGACCGGCGCGAAGCCCGCGCCGCGCAGCCCGGCCAGCACCTCGGCCAGCGGCAGCGGCGACACCAGCACGGTCGGCGCGATCCGGCGCAGCTCCAGCGCGTCCGACGCGGGGTGCGCGAGCACCTCGGCCACCAGCACCGGGTCGTCGCAGCGCAGGAACGACCCGGCGGGGCCGCCGCGCAGCCGCCCGTGCTTGCGGGCGGTGTCGTCCACCAGGTAGGTCAGCGACTGGGGGACGGGCGTGCGGGAGCGGGAGCGGAACAGCTCGTGCAGGTCGTCGGCGGTGCGCCCGGAGTCGAGCGCCCGCCGCACGGTCCGCTCGTCCACCCGGTACACGGTGGCGTGCCCGGCCGACTCGACGTCGGCGACCAGCGCCATCTCCTCGGCCAGCTCCGGCTCCAGCCTGCCGGGGGCCACCACGGTCAGGTCGGCCTGCACCAGCACGTGGTCGACCGGGTCGGGCAGCGCGTCGGCCAGCCGCTTCGCCGCCGCCGCCGCGCCCTCGCCGAGCAGCGCGCGACCCGCGCCGGTCACCGCGCCGAGCGCGAGCACGCCCAGCGCCGTGCCCTCCTCGACGGTCCAGCGCACCAGCTCGTCGCGCAGCCTCCCGCCGCGCCGGGGCGCCCGCCAGGCCAGCGTCGCGGCCAGCCCGGCCACGTCCGGCGCGGCGGTGCCCGGCTCCAGCTCGGCCAGCGCCTCCAGCACCCGCCTGCGGTCCTTGGGGGCGGCGGCCCGCGCCAGCTCGGGGGCCAGCGGGTTCAGCAGCCGGTCGCGGTCGTCGCGCCCGCCGACCAGCCCCGGCAGCCTGCCCAGCTCCAGCCAGGCCTGCGCGAGCACCGCCCAGCGCTGCTCGGGCCCGGCGGCCAGCCACGGGTCCGCCTGCGCGGTCGGCACCCACTCCGGCTCCAGGCCCGCGCTGTCGCCGACCAGGCCCGCGGACACCGCCAGCTCCACCAGCAGCGCGGCCCGCTCCTCGGTCACGTCCAGGTCCTTGGCCACCCGGCGCAGCTCGCGCACGCCCAGCCCGCCGGAGCGCAGCACGGCGGGCGGCTCCTGCGACCAGGCCGCGACCAGCCCCTCCACGTGCCTGACCAGCTCCAGCACCGCGCCCGCGCCGGGGCCGTCCACCCGGCCGGGGTCGTGCGCCTGGGTGCGCAGCGCGGGCTCCTCGGCGACCAGGTCCCCGAGCGGCCGGTCGCCGCGCACGGCCAGCCCCACCTCGCGGGGCAGCTCCACGGTGGACTGGTCGCGGCGCACCAGCAGGCCGCGCGCCAGCAGCTTCTGGATCGGGCTGGTCGCCCGCTCCAGCGACACCACGTGCGCGGCGTCCTTGGTCTGACCGGTCGGCCGCCCGGTCGCCAGCGCGGCCAGCACCCGAGTCTCGCCCTCGTCCAGCCCGGACAGGTCCGCGCCCGCCAGCGACGGCACCGAGCGGCCGAGGCCGCACGGGAACGGCGAGACCGCGTCGCGGGCCGAGGCCGGGACGCGCAGCGCGGAGTCCGGGCCCCACAGCAGCCCGCGCGAGCGCAGCAGCGCCACCGGTCGGGCGACCGTCACCCGGTGCGGCTTGAACAGGGCGCGCAGCGCGGAGATCGGGACCGGGGCGCGGTCGGCGTCCAGCACCAGCAGCGCCTCCAGCGCGGTCAGCGCCAGCGAGTCCAGGTCCTCGCAGGCCCGCGCGACCGAGGAGCGGGACCCCAGCCGGGTGGCCAGCACCGAGGTGTCGGCGGGCGGGGGAGTGGCCAGGTCGGGGCGGGCGCGCAGCAGCGCGACCAGGACCGGGTCGGCCTGGTCGCGCAACCAGTCGGCGAGCGTGGTGCCGGACATCTTCACCACGGTATATGCCGGTGGGGCACACTTGACCACGACGTAGGCACCACCGAGGAGGAATCGTGGCCAAGGCCCGCCCGGAGCGAATCGACCCCCAATGGCCGGAGGCGCCCGCCGGCCACAAGCACGCCGTGAGCGAGCTGGCCAGCGACATGCAGGGCGCGCTGTCCCCGTTCGGCGGCACCACGTTCCCCCGCCCGCCGGAGGAGCTCGGCTACCACCACCCGAGCACCACGATCAACCGCTAGAAGGCCGGTTCGCGCGCGGCGAACGCGAGCCGCGCGCGTTCCGGAAACCGGTCGGGGCTACTCTCGCTCACCAGTTTGAGCAGCCCCGAACTCGGAGGATTCCCGATGCCGGTCCCCGGCCCTGGTTACTCGATCACCGTTCGCCTGGAGGCGCCGCCCTCGGCGAGCGCTGCGGGAGACCTGACCTCCGCCGTCGGCCGGGCTGGTGGCGTCATCACCGCGTTCGACGTCGTGGAGTCCCACAACGACCGGGTGATCATCGACCTCACCTGCAACGCGCTGTCCGCGAACCACGCCAAGGACATCACCGACACCCTGGAGCAGCTGCCGGGGATCGTCGTGCGCAAGGTCTCCGACCGGACCTTCCTGGTCCACCTCGGCGGCAAGATCGAGATCTCGTCGAAGGTGCCGCTGCGCAACCGCGACGACCTCTCCCGCGCCTACACGCCCGGCGTCGCCCGCGTGTGCCAGGCCATCGCGGAGAACCCCGAGGACGCGCGCCGCCTCACCATCAAGCGCAACACCGTGGCGGTCGTCACGGACGGCTCCGCCGTGCTGGGCCTGGGCAACCTCGGCCCCGCCGCCGCGCTGCCGGTGATGGAGGGCAAGGCGGCGCTGTTCAAGAAGTTCGCGGGCGTCGACGCCTGGCCGGTCTGCCTGGACACCCAGGACACCGAGGAGATCATCCGCGCCGTCGAGCTGATCGCCCCGGTGTACGGCGGCATCAACCTGGAGGACATCGCCGCGCCGCGCTGCTTCGAGATCGAGGCCCGGCTGCGGGAGAAGCTCGACATCCCGGTGTTCCACGACGACCAGCACGGCACGGCGATCGTCGTCGTCGGCGCCCTGCGCAACGCGCTGCGCGTGGTCGGCAAGGACATCTCCGAGTGCAAGATCGTGGTCTGCGGCGTCGGCGCGGCGGGCTCGGCGATCATCCGCCTGCTGCTCAAGCAGGCCCCCGGCGACGTCGTCGCGGTCGACGTGGACGGCATCGTGCACCGCGACCGGCCGGGCATGGACCCGAACCTGGCGTCCATCGCGGACACCACGAACAAGGAGAACGTCTCCGGCAGGCTGCACGACGCGCTCGTGGGCGCGGACGTGTTCATCGGCGTCTCCGCGCCGAACCTGTTCGGGGCCGAGCAGGTCGCGACCATGAACAGCGACGCGATCGTGTTCGCGCTGGCCAACCCGGACCCGGAGATCGACCCGATGGAGGCGCAGAAGCACGCCGCCGTCGTGGCCACCGGGCGCAGCGACTTCCCGAACCAGATCAACAACGTCCTGGCGTTCCCCGGCGTGTTCCGGGGGCTGCTCGACGCGAACGCCAACACCATCACCGACGAGATGATGCTGGCCGCCGCCACGGCTATCGCGGACGTGGTGGACGGGGACCGGCTGAACGCGTCGTTCATCGTGCCGAGCGTGTTCGACACCACGGTCGCGCCCGCCGTGGCGGAGGCCGTGCGCAAGGTCGCGGCCGAGCTGAAGGCGGCCGAGCGGGCCTGAGCCGGGGCCGGGACCGGGCTCGGCCCGGTTCGGCGGTGCGACCACGTCGCCGGGGTGCCCTCGGGCGCCCCGGCGACGTGCGTTCGTGGGGCGAGTGGTCGGACGGGGCGAGGCTCGGTGGCGCGTTCGGGTCCGGTGCGTTCGGGTCCGGTGCGTTCGGCTGGGCAGCATCCTGGGGACGCGTGTCCGGGTGCGGTGCGTTCGGCGGGGCGGTGTCCCGGCGGCGCGCGTTCGGGTCCGGTGCGCCCGGCGGGGCCGCGTCCCGGCCGCCTGCGGGTTCGGCGGGCCGGGGTCCGAAGTGGACGGCGCGGGGCGGCGCTCCCCCTTCCGGTGTCGACCGGTCCGGGGACGCGCGGGCCCGGAGGGCAGGTCGGTGGCGGGGTGCGCGGGTGGTGTTGCCTAGCATCGGGCCATGAGCCAGTTCACCCACATCGATGCGAGCGGCGCGGCGCGCATGGTCGACGTCACCGACAAGCCGGCCACCGCCCGCACCGCCGTGGCCACCGGGGTGCTGCGCACCACGGCCGAGGTCGTGCGCCTGCTGGCCGCCGACGACCTGCCCAAGGGCGACGCGCTGGCCACCGCCCGCATCGCCGGGATCATGGCCGCCAAGCGCACCTCGGAGCTGGTGCCGCTGTGCCACCCCATCGCGCTGTCGGGCGTCAAGGTCGACCTGGAGCTGGGCGAGGCCGAGGTGCGGGTCACCGCGACCGTGCGCACCGCCGACCGGACCGGCGTGGAGATGGAGGCGCTGACCGCCGTGTCCGTCGCCGGGCTCGCGCTGCACGACATGGTGAAGGCCGTCGACCCGGCCGCGAGCATGGACGCGGTGCGGGTCGAGCGCAAGGAGGGCGGCAAGACCGGCCTGTGGGAGCGCCCCGCGTGAGCGCGCCGAGGGCGGCCCGCGTGGTGACGGCGTCCAACCGGGCCTCGGCCGGGGTGTACGCCGACCGGGGCGGGCCGCTGATCGTCGGGTGGCTGCGCGAGCGCGGCTACGCCGTGCCGGACCCGGCGGTCGTGCCGGACGGCGAGCCGGTGGCCGAGGCGCTGCGCGCGGCGGTCGCCGACGGGGTCGCGGTGGTGATCACCACCGGCGGCACCGGCATCAGCCCCACCGACCGCACGCCCGAGGCGACCCGGTCGGTGCTGGACTTCGAGGTCCCCGGACTGGCCGACGCCATCCGGATGTCGGGCTGGCCCGCCGTGCCCGGCTCGGTGCTCTCGCGCGGCGTCGCCGGGGTCGCCGGACGCACACTGGTGGTGAACCTGCCGGGATCCACCGGCGGGGTGAAGGACGGTTTGGCGGTGCTCGACGCCGTGCTGGAGCACGCGGTCGAGCAGGTTGGTGGAGGTGATCACCGGTGACCGAGGTGCTGCGGGCGGCCGTGACCGAGGACCCGATCTCGGTCGACGAGCACGCGAAGCTCGTGGAGCACGCCTCGGCGGGGGCGGTGGTGACGTTCTCCGGCGTCGTGCGCGACCACGACCACGGGCGGTCGGTGCGGGAGCTGGAGTACCACGGGCACCCGAGCGCGGGTGACGTCGTGGCCGAGGTGGTGTCGGACGTGGCCGGGCGCTTCGAGGGCGTCCGCGCGGTCGCGGTGTCGCACCGCGTGGGCCCGCTGGCGATCGGCGACGTGGCGCTGGCGGTGGCCGTCTCGGCGGCGCACCGGGGCGCGGCGTTCGCGGTGTGCTCGGAGCTCGTGGACGAGGTGAAGCGCAGGCTCCCGGTGTGGAAGCGGCAGGTCTTCGCCGACGGCAGCGACGAGTGGGTCAACTGCCCCTGAACCGCCAGGAGCGCGGCCTCGGAGGATCTCGCCGAGGTCGCGCTCGCGACGCGGTTCACGTGCGGGGTGTGCGGTGGGGACCGGACGCGCCCGAAGTGGGGGTCTCCTGCTCGGCGGGCGCACTCCGGAGAACGGCTGCGCGTCGGGCGAGCTGAGCGGAAACCCCAGGAAGGCGGGAACCCCCGACGCCGCACGAGGGAGAGGGCGTCGGGGGTTCCGCTGCGTCGCAGGGCCGCCGTCACCGGGGCCTGCGGGTCTGGCTGCTTGCCGGCCGGCTCGCCTCGGCTGCGCCATCGGCGAGGGTTCTCGCTCACGCTCCGCGTGAGCGAGGAGCGATCACTTGGTCGCGATCTTCATGCCGGACATGATCAGGTCGGCGTTCGGGATGTACTGCTTGTTCAGCTCGTGCAGCTTGGCCCACCCGCCCTCGACCTTCAGCTCCGAGGCGATCTTCGACAGGGTGTCCCCCGCCTTGATCTCGTAGTCGCCGTTCGGGTTGCTCTGGGGCAGCGCCACGACCACGGGGGCCGCCTGCTGCTGCACGGGGGCCGTCGCGCGCTTCTGCGGCGCCGACTGCTGCTGGGGCGCGGGCGCCGCCTGCTGGGGCGCGGGCGCGGTGCGCGCCGGGGCCGCGCCGCC
>NZ_JBQGCX010000358.1:0-3661 GCF_052038725.1 Actinosynnema sp. | reverse complement strand
GGCTCCGCGATGTGGGGCGCGGGCCGGGGAACGCGCGAACCCCGCCCCACCGGCTCGGGTGGGGCGGGGTTCGGTACCCGCGATGGGTTGGGCCCGCCCGGCGCACGCGCCGGGCGGCCTCCCGATGAGGCGTTCGACCGGGTTCCCAGGGGGGAGGGGGAAATCCCGGTCTCCTCGGCGACCGCAGGGGGGCGGCGGTCACCGCGCTCTCATCCCTCACCGGGTAGCCGCGCCCGCCGCGGCGCAAACCTGGCACCTGTGCCCACTTCCGGGTGGCCTTCGGGATTCCGGGCTCCCTCCCAGCTCAGCCGCCGCCCAGCTCAGCCGCCGCCCGGCTCAGCTGCCGCCCAGGTGGATCGACGGCCTGCGCTCCGGGTCGGCCTCGCACTCGCGCAGGATCTCCCGCACCACCGGCGCGGTGTCGCCCCGCCCGAGGATGAGGTAGCGCAGCAGGTGGGCGAGCGGGCTGCCCTCGGACCACTCGAAGTAGCAGCGCGGCCGGACCCCGGTGGCGTCGCGCAGCGCCAGCAGCACGGCGGCGATCGCGTTGGGCGCGGCGGGGCTGTCCGCGCGCAGCACCCGGAACCCGCCGACCTCCACCCCGCGCACCCGCAGCACGTCGCTGAACTCGGACGGGTCGACCACGTCGACCTCCAGGAACACCACCGCCGCCGCGCCGGGCACCGGGTTGAGGCCGCGCTGCACGCGCTCCTTGGCCCGGTACTCGGCCGCGTCCCCGGCCTGCCGCTTGTTGGCGATGATGTTGAGCTGGCCGTCGCGGTGGAGCAGGTCGGCCAGGAACTCCCGCGCCCGCTCGTCGAAGTCGATCTCGTCGGCGCGCAGCTCGGTGGTCCTGGACACCCGCGACACCAGGGAGATGACCACGATGCCGAGGACGAACGCGGCGGAGATGGCGATGCCGTCCGGCTTGGCCCGCACGTTCTCGGCGAGCGCGTACAGCAGCACCAGCGTGAGCACGGCGAACCCGGTCCCGGCGGCCCGCCTGCCCGCGCGCCAGGCGGAGACCGACACCGCGACCGCGCCGGACACCATCATGGCCAGGATGCCGGTCGCGTACGCGCCCGCCTGGGCGTTGACGTCCGCGCCGAACGCGACGGTGATCCCGACGCTGATCACCGTGTAGACCAGCACGACGGGCCGGACCGCGCGCCCCCACTCCGGGGCCATGCCGTACGCGGGCAGGTAGCGCGGCACGATGTTGATCAGCCCGGCCATCGCGGACGCGCCCGCGAACCACAGGATCAGCACGCTGCTCAGGTCGTAGGCGGTGCCGAACACCGCGCCCAGCCGCTCGTGCGCCAGGTACGACAGCGCCCGGCCCTCCGCCGCGCCGCCCGGCTGGAACGCCTCGGCGGGGACGAGCACGGTGGTGAGGACGCTGGTAGCCACCAGGTACCCGGACATGACCAGGGCGGCGGCGGTGAGCAGCTTGCGGGTGTTGCGCACCCGGTCGGCCAGCCGCTGCCGCTCGGTGGCGCCCTCGGCGGCGACCAGCGGCATCATGCTGACGCCGGTCTCGAAGCCGGACAGGCCGAGCACGAGCAGCGGGAACGCGAGCAGGGCCGGTCCGAGCACCCCGCCGACCCCGCCGCCGCCCTCGGCGAGCCGGTCGGTCCACGCGGTCAGCGCCTCGGGCCGCGCCAGGAGCTCGGCCACCCCCGAGGCGATGACGACCGCGTTGAGCAGCAGGAACACCGCGACCAACGGGATGGCGACGCTGACCGCCTCGGTGAAGCCCAGCAGGAACACCCCGCCCAGCACGAGCAGCAGCGCCACGGTGACCAGCACCTCGTGCCCGTGCAGGAACGCGGGCGCGTGCGGGTTCTCCAGCAGGTGCACGGTCGCGTCGGCCGAGGACAGGGTGATGGTGATGATCCACGAGGTGGCCACGAAACCCAGCAGCACCAGCACGAACAGCTTGCCGCGCCAGAACGGCAGCAGGTCCTCCAGCATCGCCACCGAGCCCTGCCCGTGCGGCGACTCGTGCGCCACCCGCCGGTACATGGGCAGCATCCCGAGCAGGGTCAGGGCGACGATCAGCAGCGTGGCCAGCGGGGACAGCGCGCCCGCCGCGAGCGCGGCGATGCCGGGCAGGTAGGACAGGGTGGAGAAGTAGTCGACGCCGGTCAGGCACATGACCTTCCACCACGCCTGCGGCCTGCTGTGCGCGGCGTCCGCCTCGGGACCGGCGGGCGAGACGCGGTGGCGCAGCAGCCAGCGGCCGAGGTCGGTGCGAGGGCGGCCGGGCCGCTGCGGGCTGGGCACCCTGGCCGGGACGACGGCGCGCCCCGGCGACCGGCTGACCGGGACGGCGCCCGGCCCGTCCGGACCCGCGCCGCTCCCCCGGCGGGCGCTGCGCCCGGTGGTGTGCTCACGTGCTCGGCTCATCGGGGCGGTCCCTCCGGCGGCTCGGCGCGACGCGCGGCGCGGGCGCCGGTCGAGTGTGCCCCCGATCGCGCCGCGCCGCCCGCGATCACCGCCCGAGGCGGCCAGGACCGCACTAACGCGGGGTTTCCACCGGGTGTTTGTCACTCACACAGGTGAGAAACGGCGCGGCGGGGCGCGCGGCGCGACACTATCCCCGCCTGTGAGCACACCGATCTACGACGAGCTGGCGGCGACCTACCTCGCCGGACTCGACTGGGAGCCGCTGGAGCAACCGGCGCCGCGCCTCGTGCTGCCCGCGCAGGCCGACCCGTCGCCACCGCAGCACCGCCTACCGGAAACCCGCTGACCAGGCGATCTTGACATTGCGGCAGGCGGCGGAGTAGGACGGCTGCCGTCCTTCCCACGTCGACCTGCGGGGCGAGATGCGATTTCGAGCACTGCTCACGGCGGCGGCGGTGCTCGCCGCCTCCGCTTGCGGGGCAAATCCCGATGAACCCGAGAAGGTCACCCTGACCTGGTGGGACTCCTACGAGTCGGCGACGGCCGACGAGGCTGCGCGGGCCATGGTGCAGCGCTACCAGGACGCCCACCCGGAGGTGGAGGTCAAGCGGACCTCCATCCCGCGCGCGGAGATCCGCGCGAAGCTCGACCAGGCCGCGACCTCCGGGGCGTTCCCGGACGTGGTCGTGGTCGACCAGGCCGACCTGCCGAGGCTGGCCAAGCAGAACGCCATCACCGACCTGACCGAGCTCTTCGAGCAGTGGGAGACCGGGGGCAAGTTCCTCGGCCCGGTCAGGGCGAGCGTCACCTGGAGCGAGAAGGTCTGGGGCGTCCCGCTGCGCACCGAGACCAACGCCCTGCTGTACAACCGCGACCTGATGCTCGGCGCGCCCCCCACCACCTGGGAGGGCCTGCGCACCACGGCCAAGGCGCTGACCAACCCGCAGCGGTCCGGGCTGTGCTTCGCCGGGCTGCCCGGCGAGGAGCTGACCACGACGTTCCTGCCGCTGCTGTGGCAGTCCGGCGGCGACCTGACCGACCTGGACGGCGCGGCCGACGCGCTGGGGTTCCTGCACGACCTGATGGCCGCCGACGGCAGCGTGCCGAACGCGGTGCTCGGCTGGGACGGCGCGCAGGCCGCGCAGGCGGTGGCGAGCGGGTCCTGCGCGATGGTGATCGGCGGGACCTCGTCGGTCAAGCCGCTGAACTCCTCCGGGATGGCCTGGTCGGTGGCCCCGCTGCCCGCCGGTCC
>NZ_JBQGCX010000357.1:0-2314 GCF_052038725.1 Actinosynnema sp. | reverse complement strand
GGTGGGATCTCCTGGCGGGCACAATCTACGTCAGCCGCGCACGCCGTCGCAATACCTTTCGCGGCGGCGGGTGCGCGTGGCAATCTCGGGCTGGGTCGACCAAGTCGACCAGTTGCGCGCAGTTCTGGTGGACAAGGCCGTTCACCCGTTCGGTCGATTATTGAAGATAATTTCCCCCATAAATGAACCTTGGGTTCACCGGGCACGCCGCCGCCCGCGTGGGCGCCCTCGCGGCCGGACCGGCCGCAGGGCGCGGACGCGGCCGTTCGGGCGTGGTCCGCCGAGAGCCGCGACACGGAGGCCAACCACATGACCGGGACCGAGTCCGCGCCGCCCAGCACCACCGCCGCACCCCGCGCGAGCAGCGCGAACGCCCTGGAGATCGCCGTCGTCGGCGTCGGCCCGCGCGGCCTGTCCGTGCTGGAGCGGCTGTGCGCCAACGCGGGCGCCGACTTCGCCCACCTGCGCCTCCGGGTCCGCCTGGTCGACCCGCACCTGGGCAGGGGCGGCCGGGTGTGGCGCACCGACCAGTCGCCGCAGCTGCTGATGAACACCATCGCCTCGCAGGTCACCCTGTTCACGGACGAGACCGTCGACTGCGCGGGACCGGTGGCGCCCGGACCGGATCTGCACGAATGGGCAGGGTTCTGCGCCCTCGCGGGCGAGTTCGACGACCTGCCGGAGGCGGTCCGCGCCGAGGCCCGCGCGCTCGGGCCCGACGACTACCCCACCAGGGCCTTCTACGGGCACTACCTCGACTGGGTGCTGCGGCGCCTGCTGCGCACCGCGCCGCCCAACGTCACCATCGAGCTGCACCGGCGGCTCGCCGTCGACCTGGAGGAGGACCCGGACGGCGTCCAGCACCTGACCCTCGCAGGCGGCGAGCGGATCACCGGGCTGGACGCGGTCGTGCTCACCACCGGCCACGCCGACCTGCGCCCGACCGGCGAGGAGCGCGCGCACGCCGAGTTCGCCCGCGCCAACGGCCTGCGCTACCTGCCGCCGGACAACCCGGCCGAGACCGACCACGGGGCCATCGAACCCGGCGAGAAGGTGCTGGTCCGGGGGCTGGGCCTGAACTTCTTCGACCACGTGGCGCTGCTCACCGCCGGACGCGGCGGCCGGTTCACCCGCCGCGCCGACGGCGCCCTCGCCTACCTCCCGTCCGGCCGCGTGCCGATCCTGGTCGCGGGGGCCCGCAGGGGCGTGCCGCACCACGCGCGCGGCGAGAACCAGACGGGCCCGCGCGGCAGGCACGTGCCGCTGTTCCTCACCGAGGAGCGCATCGCCGCGCTGACCGGGGCCGGTCGCCCGCTGCGGTTCCTGGACGACGTGTGGCCGTGGATCGACGGCGAGGTCAGGGCGGTCTACTACGCGGCGCTGCTGGCCGAGCGCGACGGACCCGGCGCGGCGGCGGGCTTCCTCGCCGAGTACCGGCCGCTCGTGGAGGCCGTGGGAGCGCTCTCACAGCTGGCCGCGGAGTCGCGGGACCCGGTGACCGCGCGACCCGGCCCGCACGCCGCCCCGGTGGCGCTGGCCGAGGCCGAGGGCGAGCTGCTCGACGCCTGGTCCGTGCCCCGCGCCGACCGCTGGGACTGGGCCGCGCTCGCCGCCCCGCACCGGGGCCGCGACTTCGCCCACCCCGAGCAGTTCCGCGCCTGGCTGCTCGACCACCTGCGCGCCGACGTGCGCGAGGCCCGCCTCGGCAACGTGCGCGGCCCCCTCAAGGCGGCCCTGGACGTGCTGCGCGACCTGCGCAACGAGGTCCGCCTGGTGGTCGACCACGGCAGCCTCAGCGGCGACTCGCACGAGGCCGAGCTCCAGCGCTGGTACACGCCCCTCAACGCCTACCTGTCCATCGGCCCGCCGGTCGGCCGGATCGAGGAGATGATCGCCCTGCTGGAGGCCGGGGTGCTGGAGGTGGTCGGCCCCGGCGTCACCGTCGAGCGCGACGAGCGGCGCGGCGAGTGGGTCATGGGCAGCCCGGCCGTCCCCGGCTCCCGGCACCGCGCCCGCGTCCTGCTGGAGGCGCGCCTCCCGGAGAGCGACGTGCGCCGCACCCTCGACCCGCTCGTGGAGTCCTTGCTGCGCAAGGGCTGCGGTGTCCCGTACCGCATCCCGGTCGACGGCGGCGGGCACCTGGAGACCGGCGGGCTGGCCGTCACCCGCCGTCCCTACCGGCTCGTCGAGCGCTCCGGCGCGGTCCACCCGAGGCGGTTCGCCTTCGGCATCCCCACCGAGTCCGTGCACTGGGCGACCGCGGCGGGTGTGCGCCCCGGCGTGAACTCCGTCATCCTCGGCGACGCCGACGCGG
>NZ_JBQGCX010000356.1:0-1743 GCF_052038725.1 Actinosynnema sp. | reverse complement strand
CGTAGACCGCGTCCACGACCTCGCGGGGCGCGCCGCCCCGGAAGTTGTAGCCGTGGTCGTACCCGCGCACCTCGTGGTGCTCGGCCAGCGCGCCCGCCGCGTCCAGGGCCCTCGCGTACGCCACGCCCTCGTCGCGCAGCCGGTCGTGCTCGCAGGTGATCACCACCGCCGGGGCGATGCCCTCGATCCCCACCCCGTTGTCGCCCCACGCGGGCGAGGCCAGCCGGTCGCGCCGCGCCGCCGGGTCGGGGATGTAGGCGGTGTCGAACACCTCGGCCATCCACGGGCGCAGCATCGACTTCGGCCCCGCCAGCCGCTTGTCCCTGCCGGGCGTGACCAGGTCGAGCGGCGCGTAGTGCAGGACCTGGAGCGCGACGGCCGGTCCGCCCCGCTCCAGCGCCAGCCGCGCCGCGCCCGCCGCGAGCGAGCCGCCCGCGCTCTGCCCGCCCACGCACAGCCGCGAGCCGTCCCAGTCGCGCTCGGGCTCGGCGGCCCAGGCGAGGACGTCGTAGGTCTGCTCGACCGGCACCGGGAAGCGGTGCTCGGGGGTGGTGGCGTAGTCGGCGTTGAGCACGACCACGCCGGTCTCGGCGGCCAGGTAGCGGCACCACGAGTCGTCCTGGCCGGGGTAGCCGATGGCGAAGCCGCCGCCGTGCAGGTTCAGGTACGCGCCCGAACCGGCCGGGGTCACGTCGGCGGGCGGGTGGTAGACCGCGCAGGGCACGTCCCCGTGCCGGGTGGGCACGACGACCCGGCCGACCCGGCCGCGCGCGCCCAGGTACGGGGTGGCGGGGTCGCCGCGCGGGGTCATGAACGACTTGAGCCTCCTGGCCACGGCGTCGGCGACGGCGGGGCGGGACAGCAGGGACACGCGACCTCCTCGGGGTTCGAAGGTCGATCCTGCACCCTGCGCCCGACGTGCGCGGAGAGTCATCGCGCGATTGCTCCCTGCGCGCGAAGTTTGCGTTTCAACCCCTGGACGACGCCTTATTAGGCTTGCCTAACTTGATCGTGCGCCCTAGGGTCGGAGATCACCGCAGCGCGCCGACCCCAGGAGCCGCAGATGGACACCGCGACCCCCTTCTCAGCCGAGCTGCGCGCCGCCACCCGCAAGGAGCACGAGCGCGCCGAGCGGACCGGGTACATGGAGGCGCTCCTGGGCGAGCGCCTCGACCTCGGGGCGTACACCAGGCTCGCCGAGCAGTACTACTTCATCTACGGGGCGCTGGAGGAGCGGGCCGACGCGCTCGCCGACGACCCGGTCGCCAGCCGGTTCACCGAGCCCGAGCTGCGCCGCGTCCCCGCGCTGGAGCAGGACCTGGCGCACCTGATCGGCCCGGACTGGCGGTCGCGGATCGCCCCGGTGCCCGCCACCGAGTCTTACGTGCTGCGCATCCGCGAGGCCGGGCGGTGGTCCGGCGGGTTCGTCGCCCACCACTACACCCGCTACCTCGGCGACGTCGCGGGCGGCCAGGTCGTCCGGCGGCTGCTGGCCCAGCGGTACGGGCTGGTCGACGCGGGCGCCGCGTTCTACCGGTTCGACGTGGTCGGCGGGCTCCCCGGCTTCCGCAAGCGCTACCGCGACTCCCTGGACACCGCCGGGTGGGGCCAGGTCGAGCGGGAGCGGGTGATCGTGGAGACCTGCGTGGCGTTCGAGTGCAACGTGGCCGTGTTCAACGCGCTCGCCTCCGAGCTGGACCTGGGCAGCGCCGCCTGACCCCGTGCCCCCGCAGCGGGCGCCGG
>NZ_JBQGCX010000355.1:0-8314 GCF_052038725.1 Actinosynnema sp. | reverse complement strand
GGGACACCTGGCAACGGCCAAGGCCTTCGGCATGAAGGTGACCCGGTACTACATCGGCTTCGGCCCGCGCATCTGGTCGACGCGCAAGGGCGAGACCGAGTACGGCCTCAAGGCCATCCCGGCGGGCGGCTTCTGCGAGATCGTCGGCATGACCGCGCTCGACGAGCTGCCGCCCGAGGACGAGAAGCGCGCCTTCTACCGGCAGAAGACCTGGAAGCGCGTCGTCGTGCTCTCCGCCGGGTCCATCACGCACTTCATCGTCGGCTTCGTCGTGCTGTACGCGATGGCCGCCACGATCGGCCTCCCGGACATCCGGGACGAGGCCGTGCTGTCGAAGGTCTCGCAGTGCGTGCCCGCCACCGCCGCCGAGGCCAAGAAGGAGAACCCGACCTGCGCGCCGACCGACCCGACGCCGGGCGTCAGCGCGGGCGTGCAGCAGGGCGACCGGATCCTCGCGGTCGGCGGCCAGCGCCTGCCGACCTGGATCGAGGTCCAGAAGAAGATCCAGCAGAGCAGCGGCCCCACCGAGGTGGTCGTCCTGCGCGGTGACGACGAGGTCACCCTCACCATCGACATCCCGCGGGTCGAGCGCGAGCTGCGGCGCGCCGACGGCTCCACCTACGTCGACACCGTCGGCGTCATCGGCGTCGCCAAGTCCAGGCTGTACGAGTACAACGCGCTCACCGCGTTCGGCGGCGCGACGAAGTACACCGGCGACATGTTCGCCAACACCTGGCGCGGCCTGATGAAGTTCCCCGAGAAGATCCCCATGGTCATCAAGGCCATCGGCGGCGGCGAGCGCGACCCGGAGGCCCCGGTCAGCGTGGTCGGCGCCTCCATCCTCGGCGGCGACGCCGTGAGCGCGGGCCTGTGGCACTTCTTCTGGCTCATGCTGGCGGGCCTGAACTTCTTCATCGGTGTGTTCAACCTCCTGCCGCTGCTCCCGCTGGACGGCGGCCACATCGCCGTCAACCTGTACGAGCGGGTGCGGGACTGGGTCCGCAAGCTGCGCGGCAAGCCCGCGGGTCCCCCGGTGAACTACCTGCGGCTGCTGCCGCTGACCTACTTCGCCATCTTCGTCGGCGGCGCGATCACGCTGCTGACGATCACCGCGGACATCGTCAACCCCATCCGGCTCCCCTGATGTGCCTCCCCGAAAGGTGCTTGTCCCATGACTGACGGCGTCATGCTCGGTATGCCTGCGCTGCCGCCTCCCGTCCTGTCCGAGCGGCGCAAGACCCGCCAGCTCAAGGTCGGGTCGGTCGGCGTCGGCAGCGAGTTCCCGGTGTCGGTGCAGTCCATGACCACGACGGTCACCGCCGACATCAACGGCACCCTCCAGCAGATCGCGGAGCTGACCGCGTCCGGTTGCGACATCGTCCGGGTCGCCTGCCCCTCGCAGGACGACGCCGACGCGCTCGCGGCCATCGCGAAGAAGTCCCAGATCCCGGTGATCGCGGACATCCACTTCCAGCCGAAGTACGTGTTCGCCGCCATCGAGGCGGGCTGCGCGGCGGTCCGGGTCAACCCCGGCAACATCAAGAAGTTCGACGACAAGGTCAAGGAGATCGCCGCGGCGGCCCGCGACCACAACACCCCCATCCGCATCGGCGTCAACGCGGGCTCGCTCGACCCGCGCCTGATGGCCAAGCACGGCAAGGCCACCCCCGAGGCCCTCGCCGAGTCGGCCCTGTGGGAGGCCTCGCTCTTCGCCGAGCACGACTTCCACGACCTGAAGATCTCCGTCAAGCACAACGACCCCGTGGTCATGGTGCGCGCCTACGAGATCCTCGCCGAGCAGTGCGACTACCCGCTGCACCTGGGCGTCACCGAGGCCGGTCCGGCGTTCCAGGGCACGATCAAGTCCGCCGTGGCCTTCGGCGCGCTGCTGCGCCAGGGCATCGGCGACACGATCCGGGTGTCCCTGTCGGCCCCGCCGGTGGAGGAGGTCAAGGTCGGCAACCAGATCCTGCAGTCGCTGAACCTGCGGCCCCGCAAGCTGGAGATCGTGTCCTGCCCGTCCTGCGGTCGGGCCCAGGTGGACGTCTACACCCTCGCCGAGCAGGTCACCGCCGGTCTGGAGGGCATGGAGGTGCCGCTGCGCGTCGCCGTCATGGGCTGCGTCGTCAACGGCCCCGGCGAGGCCCGCGAGGCCGACCTCGGCGTGGCCTCCGGCAACGGCAAGGGCCAGATCTTCGTCAAGGGCAAGGTCATCAAGACCGTGCCCGAGCACCTGATCGTGGAGACCCTGATCGAAGAGGCCATGCGCATCGCCGAGGAGGTCGGCGAGACCGAGGGCTCGGGCGAGCCCGTCGTCACGGTCGGCTGAGCGGGTGGCGGGCACCCCGCTCCGGCGCGTTCTCTGGCAGGCTTGGCCGTGTGCTGAGGCTTGCCGGAGCGAGGGTGCTCGACGACCGGGAGCTCACCGGGGTGCTGGCGGCGCTCGCCGCCGACCCGGTGGCGTCCTGCATGGTCGCCGCGCGGGTGGAGTCCGTGGGACTGGACCCGTGGCGGCTGGGCGGCGAGGTCTGGTCGTTCGACCACCGGTCGCTGCGCGGCGGGCGCGTGGACGCGCTCTGCTTCGCCGGTCCGAACCTGATCCCGCTGTCCGGCGGCCAGGCCGCGCTGCGCGGCTTCGCCGACCGGGCCCGGCGGCGGGGCCGCACGTGCTCCTCGCTGGTCGGCCCCGCCGAGCAGGTCATCGGCCTGTGGGAGGAGCTGGAGCGCGACTGGGGCCCGGCCCGCGAGGTGCGCGCCGACCAGCCGCTGCTCGCCATGGGCGGCGCGCCGTCGGTGCGCCCCGACCCGCTGGTGCGGCCGGTGCGGCCCGCCGAGCTGGAGCGCTACCTGCCCGCCGCGATCGCCATGTTCGTGGAGGAGGTCGGCGTCGACCCGTGCGCCGAGGACGGCGGCGCGGGCTACCGGGCGCGGGTGGCCGAGCTGATCGCGTCGGGGCGGGCGTTCGCCCGGTTCGAGAACGGCGAGGTCGTGTTCAAGGCCGAGATCGGGGCCATGTCCCGGCAGGTCGGCCAGATCCAGGGCGTGTGGGTGCGGCCGGACCGGCGCGGGCACGGCGTCGGCGCGGCGGGCACGGCGGCCGTCGCCGACCGGCTCGTCCGGGGCCTCGGGCGCACCGCGAGCCTGTACGTCAACGGCTACAACAGCCCCGCCCGCGCCGCGTACCGCAAGATCGGCTTCACGCAGGTGGGCCAGTACGCGACCGTGCTCTTCTGATCCGGGGGCATACTGCGGTGGTGCTGCTGCCCAAGCTGGCCGGTCCGGTGTGCCTCCTGCTGCTGCTCTCCGGGTGCGGGCTCTTCACGTCCAAGCCGGGGCCGGGCGACGCGCTCGGCGACTTCCTGTCCAAGGTGGCCTCCGGCGACACCGAGGGCGCCGCGAGGCTCACCGACGACCCGACGTCCGCCGAGGACCTGCTGGACAAGGTGCGCGGGGCGCTGAGGCCCACCGGGCTGACCACCTCCGTGGACCGGGTCGGCGACCAGAGCGGGGCCACCGCCCCCGCCGACGCCACCCTGGAGTGGCAGCTGCCCAACGAGCACCGGTGGAAGTACCAGACCTCCCTGGAGCTGCGCCGCGAGGCCGACGACTGGAAGGTGCACTGGGCGCCCTCGGTCGTGCACCCCAAGCTCGGCGCCCAGCAGTCGCTCGGGTTCACCGAGGTCAAGCCCGCGCTCGCCCCCGTGCTCGACCGGGACGGCACCGCGCTGATGTCACCCGAAACGGTGGTCTCGGTACTGCTGAGCCCGAAGGAGGCCGGGGACGTGAACGCGGTCGCGAACTCGCTGGCCGCCGCGCTGTCCCGGTTCGACGGGAAGATCACCGCGAAGACCGTCGCCGACGGCGCCGCCGCCGTCCCGGAGGGCCAGTCGTACCTGGTGGCCGCGCTGCGCGACGCCGACTACCAGTCGGTCAAGCCCGCCATCTACGAGCTGCCCGGCGTCCGCTTCACCAGCCAGGTGAGCCTGCTGGCCCCGTCCCGCGACTACGGCTCGCAGGTGCTGCCCGCGATCCGAAAGTCCGTCGAGGACACCGTCGCGGGCGAGGCCGGGTTCCGCGTCTACACCGCCAACTCCTCCGGGCAGGAGGTCGAGACGCTGTTCGACCAGCAGCCCGAGCCCGCGCACGCCGTGCCCACCACGCTCAGCCGCCGGGTGCAGGACGCCGCCGAGGACGCGCTGGAGCCGGTCGCGCAGCCCGCGATGCTGGTGGCGCTCCAGGTCGGCACCGGCGAGGTGCTGGCCGTGGCGCAGAACGGCCCCGCCGACGAGCAGGGCGCGATCGCGCTCACCGGCCAGTTCCCGCCCGGCTCCACGTTCAAGATCGTCACGGCGGCGGCGGCCATGGCGGCGGGCAGGGCGAGCGCGGACAGCCCGCTGCCCTGCCCCGGCAGGACCACCGTCGACGGCCGCCGGATCGTGCCCAACGACAAGGAGTTCGACAAGGGCACGATCCCGCTGCGGTCGGCGTTCGCGTTCTCCTGCAACACCACCTTCGCCCAGCTCGCCGCCGAGCTGCCCCCCGCCGCGCTCACCGAGCAGGCCGCCTCGTTCGGCCTCGGCGTCGACTTCGAGATCCCGGCCGTCACCACCATCACCGGCTCCGCGCCCGAGGCCGCCGACGTGGTCGAGCGGGCCGAGGACGGGTTCGGGCAGGGCAAGGTGGTCGCCAGCCCGTTCGGCATGGCCCTGGTCGCCGCGACCGCCGCGGGCGGCACGATGCCCACCCCGACCCTGATGCGCGAGCAGGCCACCAAGGCCGACCGGCAGCCGCCCGCGCCGTCCACCGCCGTCCTGGAGCCGCTGCGGGCGATGATGCGCGAGGTGGTCGAGTCGGGCACCGCGACCCAGTTGCGCGGCCTCGGCG
The DNA here is from genome assembly GCF_052038725.1 of Actinosynnema sp. Classification (NCBI taxonomy): domain Bacteria; kingdom Bacillati; phylum Actinomycetota; class Actinomycetes; order Pseudonocardiales; family Pseudonocardiaceae; genus Actinosynnema; species Actinosynnema sp. The sequence continues at coordinate 3,430 of NZ_JBQGCX010000355.1, read as the reverse complement.
ACGTGCGCGGCAAGACCGGCACCGCCCAGTACGGCGACGGGGTCAACTCGCACGGCTGGTTCGTCGGCTACCGGGGCGACGTCGCGTTCGCCACGCTCCTGCTGGGGGCCAACGCCTCCACGCCCGCCGTGGACGCCACGGGCAGGTTCCTGCGGGCCGTCGGCTGACCCCGGACTCCCCTGCTGGCGCTCCGGCGGGCGTCGTAGTGTTGGGGCATGTCCGTGCGCGCCGTCCTGAAGCCTGGGACGCAGTCCCCCAGGCGCCCCGTCCCCGAGCACATCGAGCGGCCTGAGTACGTCGACCGCCCCGCCCCGCAGCGCAACACCGACCCGTGGGCGCAGACGCCCGAGGTGATCGAGGCCATGCGCGTCGCGGGCAGGCTCGCCGCCCAGGCGCTGCAGGAGGCGGGCAAGGCCGTCGTGCCCGGCGTCACCACCGACCGGCTCGACGCGATCGCCCACGAGTTCCTGTGCGACCACGGCGCGTACCCGTCGACGCTCGGCTACCGGGGCTTCCCGAAGTCCTGCTGCACCTCGCTCAACGAGGTCATCTGCCACGGCATCCCCGACTCGACCGTGGTCGAGGACGGCGACATCGTCAACATCGACGTCACCGCGTACATCGGGGGAGTGCACGGCGACACCAACGCCACCTTCATCGCGGGCGAGGCGTCCGAGGAGGTGCGGCTGCTGGTCGAGCGCACCCACGAGGCCACGATGCGCGCGATCAAGGCGGTCAAGCCCGGTCGCCAGCTCAACGTGGTCGGCCGCGTCATCGAGGCCTACGCCAACCGCTTCGGCTACGGCGTGGTGCGCGACTTCACCGGCCACGGCAGCGGCCGCACGTTCCACAACGGCCTGATCGTGCTGCACTACGACGCGCCGCACGTGCCCACCGTCATCGAGACCGGCATGACCTTCACGATCGAGCCGATGATCACGCTCGGCGACGCCGACGGCGAGATGTGGGACGACGGCTGGACCGTCACCACCAAGGACAAGAGCTGGACGGCGCAGTTCGAGCACACCCTCGTCGTCACCGACGAGGGTGCGGAGATCCTCACCACCTGCTGAGCCCGGACCCCGGTCGGGCCGCCGCGCTCGGCCCGACCGGGCGATCAGCGGCCCAACCGGTCCAGCAGGTCCGCCAGCGCCAGCGCCACCGGCTCCGGGTCGGTGGCGGCGGCCAGGTGGTGCAGGTCCAGCTCGCGGACCGGCCAGCCCAGCGCGGCGGCCTGGGCGCACGCCTCGTCGTAGGCGGGGCTCAGCCGCAGCACCGCCTGCGGGCCGGTCCACTCGATCGTCGGGTGCGGCTCCTTGAGGAACGCCAGCGGCACCTCGGGGGCCTCGGCGGTGATCTCGGCCAGCAGGTCCGCGTCGGACACCAGACCCGCGATCTCGTCCGGCCCGAACCAGCGGTCCCAGCGCTGGAGCAGCCCGCCGCGCGAGGCGGCCTTCAGCGCGGAGAACAGCTCGGCGGGCGCGGTGTCGCGCCAGCTCCGGCCGGGCGTGGGCAGGTCGGAGTCGAGGTAGACCAGACCGGTGACGGGGGCTTCCTCGAGGGCCTCGGCGAACGCGGGGAGCAGGGGACCGGCGCCGCTGTGCCCCACCAGGACCAGGTCGCCGCTCACCCCCGAGTCCTCGACCGCGTCGGTGAGCACGCCGATGATCCGCTGGTGCACGGGTGCGGCGTTGACCGTCACCCGCACGTCCAGCGGCAGCACCGGCCTGCCGAGCGCGGCGAGCGCGTCGGCGAGCGGGGCGAGGCTGGCGGGTCCCAGGAACGGGCTGTGCAGCAGGACCGCGGTGGCGGGCGTGTGGACCATGACGAGGATGATGGCAGCCCTCGGGCGCCGGTGGAGGGGTGCGGCTGTGAGTGGTGCGGTGCTGGTGGCCGGGACCACGTCGGACGCGGGCAAGAGCGTCCTGGTGGCGGGCCTGTGCCGGTGGTTGGCGCGGGAGGGCGTGCGGGTCGCGCCGTTCAAGGCGCAGAACATGTCCAACAACTCCGCGGTCACCCCGGACGGCGGGGAGATCGGCCGCGCGCAGGCCCTCCAGGCCGCCGCGTGCGGGTTGGAGCCGAGCGTGCGGTTCAACCCGGTGCTGCTCAAGCCCGGTGGCGACCGCAGCTCCCAGGTGGTGGTGCTGGGCAAGGTCGCGGGCGAGGTGTCCGCGATGTCCTACCGGGAGCGCAAGGCCGAGCTGATGACCGTGGTGCTCGACACCCTGGCCGGGCTGCGCGCCGACTACGAGGCCGTGGTGTGCGAGGGTGCCGGGTCCCCCGCGGAGATCAACCTTCGGGCCACCGACATCGCCAACATGGGGCTGGCGCGCGCCGCAGGGCTGCCCGTGCTGGTGGTCGGCGACATCGACCGGGGCGGGGTGCTGGCGCACCTGTTCGGCACCCTCGCGCTGCTCGACCCGGCCGACCAGGCCCTCGTGGCCGGGTTCGTGGTCAACAAGTTCCGGGGCGACCCGGCGCTGGTCGAACCGGGGCTGCGGCAGCTTCGGGAGCTGACCGGGCGGCCGGTGCACGGGGTGCTGCCGTGGCGCGAGGAGCTGTGGCTGGACGCCGAGGACTCGCTGTCCTACGCGGCCGACGGGGTGATCGGCAGGCCACAGGCTCCGGTGGGGCGGCAGTGGCTGCGGGTGGCCGTGGTGCGGCTGCCCCGGATCTCCAACGCCACCGACGTGGAGGCGCTGGCCTGCGAGCCGGGCGTGTCCGTGCGGTTCGTGACCGAGCCGTCCCGGCTGGCCGACGCGGACCTGGTGGTGCTGCCCGGCTCCAAGGCGACCGTGTCGGACCTGGCGTGGCTGCGCCGCACCGGGCTGGCCGACGCGATCGCCGCGCACGACGGGCCGGTGCTGGGGGTGTGCGGCGGCTACCAGATGCTCGCGCGCTCGATCGACGACCCGGTGGAGTCCGGCGCGGGCGCGGTGCCGGGGCTGGGGCTGCTGGACGTGGACGTGGTGTTCGAGCCGGAGAAGGCGCTGCACCGGCCGACCGGGGTCGCGCTGGGCGAGCCGGTGACCGGGTACGAGATCCACCCCGGCCGGGTGGCGCGCCGCGCCGACGACCTGCCGGGGCTGGTGGAGCTGCCGGACGGCGAGGTCGAGGGCGCGGTGCGCGGGCGCGTCATGGGCACGCACTGGCACGGGCTGCTGGAGAACAACGCGTTCCGGCGGGCGTTCCTGCGGCACGTGGCCGGTCTCGCCGGGCGGGACGGGTTCGCGGTCGCCCCGGACACCGACTTCGCGGCCCGCCGCGAGGCCCAGCTGGACCTGCTCGGCGACCTGGTCGTGGACCACCTGGACACGGGCGCGGTGCGGGCGCTGCTGGAGCGCGGGGCGCCCGGCGGGCTGCGGGTCGTGCCGCCCGCGGGAGCGCCAGCGGTCGGGTGAGCGCGGGCTGCGGGGGTCGGGCCGGGGCG
>NZ_JBQGCX010000354.1:0-2141 GCF_052038725.1 Actinosynnema sp. | reverse complement strand
GCGGCCCTCGGCCGTCAGCGCGGGCACGCCCAGCACGTTAGCCACGGCGACGCGGACCAGCGCCCGGCGCAGCGCGAACGCGTACTCGGCGTCCGCCCGCTGCTCGGCGGGCAGCCCGGCGCGCAGCCCGTGCCACAGCTCGGCGACCCCGGTCAGCGCGTAGATCCCGTGCAGCACCGCGCCGAGCGGCCTCGGGTCGTCGCGCCACGGGACGTGGAAGCGCGGCGTCGCGTCGGCCTCGTGCAGCCGCACCACGCCCGCGAGCGCGCTGAGCTTGCCGTGCTGCCGCTCGCGCACCAGCAGCTCCGCCAGCCCGGTCGCGGTCGTGGTCTCCGGCAGCGCGACGGCCCCGAACGCGGCGGCGGAGGAGGACCCGTCGTGCTCGGCGCCGGTGGGCGGCACGAGGGTGAGCGGACCGCCCGCCAGCTCGGCCGCGTGGTCGGGCGCGCAGCGCTCCAGCAGCTCCCACGCCCGGTCGAGCAGCCCGGTCCAGCGGGCCCGGCCGCGCTCGTCCAGCGGAGCGGGCGGGACCGGGTCGGTGAACGCGCGGTGCGGGTCGACGTCCTCCAGCACGGCGGTCAGCGGGCGCCCGCCGGTGGCGCAGCGGTGCGCGTCCACCCGCCGGAAGGCGGCCTCGGGCGCGCCCGCCGGGGTGTCGAGCGCGAACCGGCCGCCGTCGTGGCGCAGCGGCAGGTGGGTCGGGTTCCGGTCGGCGGGGCCCGGCGGCAGGGTGAACCAGCCGACCGTGGGCAGGGTGACGACGCCGTGCGCGACGGGGACGTCGAGCTGGAACGGCACGCCCGCGCGCAGCGCCGCGGCGGCGGCCACCGCGCTCAGCGCGCCGAGGTCGGGGCGCGCGCGGGGGCCGGAGGTCAGGCCCAGCGCCAGCCTGCGCAGCGCCCTGACCAGCCACAGGCCGACCGGCGGGGACAGCAGGACGTCGGCGGTGGCCCCTGGGTCGGCGTCGTCGGCGGCGACCAGGACGTGCCAGGCGCGGTCGGCGCACCCGGCGGGGAAGCCCGAGGGGGCGGAGGTGGCGAGCGCGTGGCGCAGGACGAGCAGGTGCTCCTTGCGCTCGGCCAGCGCGCGGTCGCGCAGGGCCTGCGGCGCGCGGCGGTCGGCGGGGCCCGCGAGGACGGCGGAGCACAGCTGCGCGCGGGTGTCGGGGGTCGCGGTGGCCGCGGGCATCAGTCGCACCGCTCGTGGACGAGGTCCTGCGGCGCGGTGGAGCGCACCCTGGCGAGCACGCCCGCCGCCAGCCGCTCGACCACGTCGCCGCCGGGGTCGCCGAGTTCCCGCAGCGGGGTTCCGGCGAGGTCGGGTGGCAGTTCCGCGTGGGGTTGTTTCTGCATGGTCCCTGGTTTTATTCTCGTTTATTCTTGGCCGGTGCTCGGGGTCGCTTCGTGGTGTCGGGTTTTGGTCACCGTATGGCACGGAGCGGGGGCAGGGGAAACCTCTCGCCGAGTTGCAGTGGGGTTGACGGCCGCCTGGTTCATCCATTCGTGATTAATCTGATGGAGTGAGGCGGAGTGGTGTCTACCTGGCGGTTTGGCCCTGCTGTGCGGTTTTGCCGCGTTGTTAGGTGTAATGAGTGATCGCCGCAACCGGCGATGGTGTTCCGTTTTTGTGACGGAACTCTCACCCTTTCGTGGGGAGTGCGCTCCGCGCTGCCCCGTGAATCCATCGGGAATTATTTGGAATAAACGCGGAGCGCCCCGTCCGGTGCTCGGACGGGGCGCTCGTTCGCGCGTCGGACCTGCGCGGTGGACCGGTGCGGCGGGGGCCGGGTCAGCCCGCGGTCACGTCCACGCAGGAGTAGAACGCGTTCGTGGTGTCACCGATGTTCCAGATGGCCAGCACGGTCTGCCTGCCGCTGGACGGCAGGGTGACCGAGTGCGTCACCACGGCGCCGGGGATCTGGTTGCCGCCGTCGACGACCGCGACCCTGGAGCCGTTGACGTAGTACTCGTAGTTGGAGGTGCGGTGGCGGGCGGTGAAGGTCCAGTTGAACGTCACCGTCCGGCCGGTGGAGGTGGCCCTCCACCCCTTGTTGTTGTCGTTCAGCTCGGCGAAGCGCGAGACCCCGCCGTTGCAGCTGCGCAGCCCCTTCGGGCCCTCCACGCTCTGCGGCTCCCACGTGA
>NZ_JBQGCX010000353.1:0-1517 GCF_052038725.1 Actinosynnema sp. | reverse complement strand
GGCCTAGGGGGGGGGGGGTTCGCTGGGCGTGCGGCGGGCGGGTGGGGGGCGGGGGTGGGGGGGGGCGCGGATCACGTTGTGCGGCTGGGGGAAGCGCGCGTGCGGGTGCGGCGCGCGGGTGACCCCGTCGAACCTGAACTCCTGCTGCCACGCGCACGCCCACGACGCCCCGGCGACCGTCGCCCCGCACGACGAGCGGCAGGACACCTCGCTGCCCGCGTGGGCCGAGGTGGTGGCCCGCGCGGAGGTGCCTGCCTCGAGCGGGCGACTGACCGCGGTGGAGGTGCCCGCCCCGCGCGGCACGGGCCTGGGGCGGCTGCCGCGCGAGGTCGGGCGGGCGCGGTCGCCGCGGGAGCCGGACGTCCGCACCTCGCGCAAGCTGCACTGGCTGCCGTGCGAGATCACCCGGCCGGAGGAGCTGCGCGGGTGCCGGGCGGGGACCGACGCGCTGCCGCTGCTGGTGAGCGCGTGCTCGCGGGCGTGCGTGGACCGGCGGCGGCGGAGGAGGCGGGAGCGGCGCGCACGGCGGACGGTGTGCCGCTGCCGGCGTGCCGCTGCTCAGCGCGTTCACGGAGCGCCCGGCCACCGAACCGCCCCGGTAGCGGGGCCGAGGACGAGCCCGGCCCCCGAGGTGGATCGCACCTCGGGGGCCGGGGGTTCAGCGGCGCAGGTCGTCGAGCAGGCCCGCGTGGCGGATCAGCACAGGCACCACAGCACTGGACGCGAGCGGGGCCGGGACGAACTTCACCCACAGCAGGCCGGTCGCGTCGCCGAGCTGGACGCCCACCACACCGATGAGCAGTGGCAGGACGACCAGCCACGCGAGCACGACCGCCGGTCCCGGCTCGGAAGCGGCGGGAGCCGCGCTCACTCCTCGTCGGGTTCGACGACCTCGTCCGGGGCGCGCACCGCGCCCGCCGTGGAGCCGCCCGCCTCGTCGGCGGCCTGGCCCCTGCGCTCGGCCTCGCTCAGCGGGACGGCCAGCAGGTCCGGGTCTCCGGGCGAGTCGGGGTCGGTCTCGGCGTCCGGGTCGGCCTCGGGGCGCGGGCGGTCGTCGAGCTCCGGCTGCTCCTCGGCGAGGCGGTCGTCCAGCGGTCGGGGGTGGGCCTGCTCGTACGGGGTGGTGCCGTACTTGTCGGCGGCGGTCCAGTGCTCGGGCGGGTCCATGCCCGCCTCCAGGGGGTCGAGGCGCAGCCGGTCCTCGTCCAGCTCCTCGGCGACCTCGTCGGGACCGGTCTGCGGGGCGTACCCGACCAGCTCCTCCGCCTGCTCGTCTCGGCTCATGGGACGCGTGTACCCGCTGCCGCCCGGAGCAATCCCGGCGTGACGAGCGCCACTTGGCCGAACCGGGAACAACCGGCGGGCCCCCGCCGTTGTACGGATCGGTCGGCGCGGTCGTGTCCCCGGGCCTCACCTAGCGCCGTCGCGGAATACCGTCAGGCTGGAGCCGCCACGTGCCACTCGCCGAGAGGCGACCACCGCGCCGACCCCGAGCACGCGGAAGGGCCCCCCCCCCC
>NZ_JBQGCX010000352.1:0-4272 GCF_052038725.1 Actinosynnema sp. | reverse complement strand
GGCGGGCGTTACTAGCCGCCCCCCCCCCCCACCGCACTGCCCCCCCGCAGCCCCCCGGCACTCAGCCGGGGCCGCTTCTCGTCGTCTCAGGCCCGGCCGAGGTAGGTGAGCACGGCCCGCACCCGCCGGTGCTCGGCGGTGCTCGGCTCCAGGCCCAGCTTGCTGAAGATGTTGCCGACGTGCTTCTCCACCGCACCGTCCGACACGGTCATCTCCGCCGCGATCGCGGTGTTCGACAGGCCCTGCGCCATCAGGCCCAGCACCTCCCGCTCCCTCGGCGTGAGCGAGTCCAGCGGGTCGCGCTTGCTGCGCGCCATCAGCTGGGTGATCACCTCGTGGTCGATGCTCGTGCCGCCCTCCGCGACCCGGCGCACCGACGCCACGAACTCGGCCACGTCCGCCACCCGCTCCTTGAGCAGGTAGCCGACCCCGCTCGCGCCGCCCACCAGCAGGTCCACGGCGTAGCGCTCCTCGACGTACTGCGACAGCACCAGCACCGGCAGCCCTGGGACCAGCCTGCGGGCCTCGATCGCCGCGCGCAGGCCCTCGTCGGTGAACGTCGGCGGCATCCGCACGTCCACCAGCGCCAGGTCCGGCCGGTGCTCGCGCACGGCGTCCAGCAGCGCCACCCCGTCCTCCACCGCCGCGACGACCTCGATGCCCTCGTCCTCCAGCAGCCGCTGCACCCCCGTCCTCAGCAGCACCGAATCCTCGGCGATCACCACGCGCACGGCAGCTCCGTCCTGATCGATGTGGGGCCGCCGACCGGGCTCACCACGGTGACGACGCCGTCGATCGTCGCAGCCCGGTCGGCCAGTCCCGCCAGGCCGCCCCCCTGGCGCACCGAGGCGCCGCCGCGACCGTTGTCCACGACCTCCACCACGACGGACGTCCCGGTGCGCGACACCGCGACCCGCGCGCGCGTGGCGCCGGAGTGCTTGGTGATGTTCGTGAGCGCCTCGGCGACGGTGAAGTAGGCGGTGCTCTCGACCGCGGTCGGCGGGCGCGGCTCCACCTTCACCGACACCTCCACCGGCACCGGGCAGCGGGCCGCCAGGGAGGACAGCGCGGCGTCCAGGCCGCGGTCGCCGAGCACCGACGGGTAGATGCCGCGCGCGAGGTCGCGGAGCTCCGAGATCGCCAGCTTCGCGTCCGCGTGCGCCTCGTCGATCAGCGCCCGCACCGCCTCCGGGTCGCTGCCCAGCTTGCTCTTGGCCCGGCCGAGGCTCATCGCCACCGACACCAGCCGCTGCTGCGCGCCGTCGTGCAGGTCCCGCTCGATGCGCCTGCGCTCGGCCTCGGCGGCCTCCACCCCGCGCGCCCGGCTCACGTGCAGCCGCTGCGCCTCGGCGGTCAGCTCCGCCGTCCGCGACGGGCCCAGCATCACCCGCACCAGCCACCCCTGCCAGCTCGCCGCCGAGCTCAGGCCGTCCAGCATGACAAGCCACAGCAGCCCGCCCAGCAGCGCGGCGGGCAGCCCCGAGTACCAGGAGTCGATCAGCCACTCCCGGCCGCCGCCCAGGTCCACCGCGATCGCGAACGGCAGCCAGAGCGTGGCGAGCGGCAGCGCGATCAGCACCACCGCCGCCACCGACGCCGCCAGCAGCACGGCGAACTGCACGACGCGCGGCACGAGCACCAGCAACTGGTACAGCAGCGCCCGCCACGCGGCGGCGTCCCGCACCGGCCCCCAGACCCACCCGAACCGCCCGGACGGGCGAACCCGCGGCGCGGGCGGGTGAACATCAACCCCGAGCGCGACCCTGGCCAGCCCGCGCTCCGAACCCCCGCTGGCGCGCGCCAGCACCATCGCGAGCGCCAGCAGCGGCAGCCCGACCAGCACCGGCGCCGTGGCCAGGCCCAGCAGGGTCAGCGGCACCAGCAGCAGGCACCACACCACTCCGGTGACCGGGGCCAGCAGGAAGTACCCCGCGGCCCGCCCAGCGACCGGTCTCACCCGCGCCGTCATCAGCTCCCCGTCCTCGCGCTCCGCCCACCCCCGCCTGCCCCCTCCGACCAGCCGGAACCATGAGGCGCACCGCCGCCTTCCGGTAGGGGCAGCCCCACCGGGGCACGGGGAATGAAATCGGTGGCGCGGGGCGTTATGATGGTGGAGTCAGGTACCCGACCAGGGGGTGAACGGTTTCGACTTTGTGCGTCGATTCAAGGGAAGCGTGCCGGTGCAGGCGAGAGACCACCGCAAGCGTCATCGCAAACCAATAAGCGCCAAGTCTAACGACCAGCGCGCGTTCGCCCTCGCCGCCTGAGGCTAGGAGCAACGCTGTCGGCCCGGAGGAGCCTCCGCTCCGGTCGCCGGCATCAGCTAGGAGGCTTCACCTCCGTTCCCGGTCACGGGGAGCGGTTGGGACACCCACAGTGACTGGGCCTGTCACGACGTCTTGTCCGCGTGATCGTCGGGGCCGAGCAGAGGCATAGCGGACTGCGCACGGAGAAGCCTTGATGAGCCGGCAGAGGACCCGGGTTCGATTCCCGGCACCTCCACTCGGTGGATGGCGAGTGCTCGAACTCTTCGAGCACTCGCCATTCGTCGTTTCCGGGGGCCGCTAGTTGCGGGTCGTGATGCGCAGGGCGGTGACCGGGCCTGCGGCTCGGGGTCGGGGGATCTCCAACCACTCGATGCCGCCGTACCGCTCGAAGAACCCAGGTGACTGGTCCAGGTAGCGACAGGTCAAGCTGATGTGGTGAGGCTTGAACTCCGATGGGTGGCTCTGGTGCACCGAGAAGTCCCACACTCCTCGGCGAAACCAGTAGGCTGCGGCTACGCGTGCGGCCCACGTCATCGGACTGGCTCTTGACCAGCGCTTTTCGAACCCGCCCTCATGGGGTTGGCTGCTGTCCACTGGCGGCAACAGCAGGCGTTCTGCGCCTACTGTGCCAGAGCTCACCAGGGCGACGAGGGCCATGCGCACCCTGAAGGGGATTTGTCGCTCCATCCCCGCGAAGCAGGGCAGCATTCCTCGCTCGGGGGCGTTGAGGTCTGAGTGGGGAGTGGACAAGCGCTTTCGGTACGCCGACTGCCTGCACGCGTTGGAGCAGTACTCGCGGGGGCGACCACCTGGGGCGATGATCGGGATCTTGTCCTGCCCGCAGTCGGCGCAGGGCAGCAAGCGGTCCACACCGTAGCGATCGCCGATCGCTCGAACAGCCGCAGAGGACTGCCAGTCGAGGTCTTCCCAGGTGATGCCCTGCTCCTCGAGGTAACTGGCCACACTGAAGCGCGCGTGGTCCAACATCCCGTGGACGTGCCCCAGGTAGTCGTAGTCGGGGATCAGTGGCACACCGTTCGCCACCCAGGTCTTGGTCAGTGCTGCCACGGGAACCTTAAAGCAGTGGTGCAGGATCAAGAAGGCGGCGTCGTTGGCGTTCAGCTGGGCGAGCGCTAAGCCGAGGACGTCGTCATCGTTGCGCAGTGCTGCCCTCGCGGTGGGGTCGGAAAGCATCACGCGCGGCTCCTCGTCGGCAGGACGCCGGGCAGTGCTCCCAGTACGGCTGCGAGGTCGCAGGGGTTCGCGCGGTTGATCGCCGCGATGGCGACCGTCTGAGCGGTGCGTGCGGAGCACGCTGCTGCCACGCACCACGTGCTGAACGCCATGACCAGAGGGACGGTGTCGGTGATCGGCGGCATCGGATCTCCTCATGCGAAAGGGCCCCGTGTCGATGACACGAGGCCCTGAAACAGAAAAGCCCAGGTGTGTCACCTGGGCCGCCGGGCATGGGTATGCCCGCAGAACAAGCCTAGCGGATACCGCAACGTCACTCTTTGGCCCGCTGAACGCCCTCATTTCCCCTGGTAGATTCCCCGGACTTAAAAACTTTTTGTTTCGTAACGCGCCCCGTCAGCGCCGAGCTGGCGGCGCCGTCATCGGGTCTTCGGGCCAGCGGTGTTTCGGGTAGCGGCCGCGCAGTTCGGCGCGGACTTGCGGATAGCCCGTTTGCCAGAACGACTTCAGGTCTCCCGTCACCGCCGTCGGACGGCCTGCCGGGGTGAGCAGGTGCAGGACCAGGGGGATTCCCGCCACGGTCGGGGTTTCGGTCCAGCCGAAGACCTCCTGCACCTTCACCGGCAAGGTCGGCGGCGTGGTGGAGTAGTCGACGGCGATCCTCGAACCCGACGGGACTTCCAAGCGGTCCGGGGCCAGTTCGTCGAACTTCACCGCCGCGGGCCACGGCATCGCCGCCTGCAGCACGTGGTCGGCTTTCAGCTTCGCCAGGTCGGACTTGCGGCGGGCGTTGCCCAGGTCCACCAGCGGG
>NZ_JBQGCX010000351.1:0-3508 GCF_052038725.1 Actinosynnema sp. | reverse complement strand
CTCGCGGGGATGTTCGCGGGCGCCATCAACACCGTCGTGGGCTCCGGCACGCTCGTCACCTTCCCCGTCCTGCTCGCCATCGGCTACCCGCCCGTGGTCGCCAACGTCTCCAACAGCCTCGGCCTCGTCCCCGGCTCGCTCAGCGGCGCCTACGGGTACCGCGAGGAGCTCAAGGGCCAGGGGGAGCGGGTCAAGCGGCTGCTGCCCGCCTCGGTCCTCGGCGGGATCGTCGGGGCCGTCCTGCTGGTCGTGCTGCCCGAGTCGGCGTTCTCCGCGATCGTGCCCGTGCTCATCGCCGTCGCCCTCGTGCTCGTCGTCGCCCAGCCGTGGATCAACCGCAAGCTCGCCGAGCGCCGGCGGCCCGCGCACGGCGGCGCCGCCCTCTGGACCGGGATCTTCCTCGCGGGCATCTACGGCGGCTACTTCGGCGCCGCCCAGGGCGTGCTCGTCATGGGGCTCATGGGCGTGCTCGTGGACGACCAGCTCCAGCGCATGAACGCCCTCAAGAACGTGCTCACCGCCTTCGTGAACCTCGTCGCAGGCGTCCTGTTCATCTTCATCGCCGACGTCGAGTGGCTGGTCGTCCTGCTCCTCGCCCTGGGCGCCGTCGTCGGCGGCCAGATCGGCGCGAAGGTCGGCCGCAGGCTCCCGCCGCCCGTGCTGCGCGGCGTCATCGTCCTCGTCGGGCTCGCCGCCATCGCCCAGCTCCTGCTCGCCTGACCGGCGCCGGGGCGGCCCCGCCGCAAGAGGGGGACCGCCCGCGCCGCGGCCTCAGCGCTCGAACGACCGCGCCGCCGCCAGGAACGCCTCGTTCTCCTCCGGCGACCCGATCGTCACCCGCGCCCCGTCGCCCGCGAACGCCCGCACCACGACCTTCCGGTCCAGGCAGTGCTCGTTGAACGCCGCCGTCCGCTCGCCCAGCGGCAGCCACACGAAGTTCGCCTGCGTCTCCGGCACCTCGTACCCGGCCGCCAGCAGCTCCGCCCGCACCCGCCCCCGCTCCACGACCAGCCCCCGGCACCGCTCCAGCAGCTCGGGCTCGGCGTCCAGCGACGCGATCGCCGCCACCTGCGCCAGCGCGTTCACCCCGAACGGCACGTACACCTTCCGCAGCGCGTCGGCGACCTCCGGCGACCCGACCGCGTACCCGACCCGCAGCCCCGCCAGCCCGTACGCCTTGGAGAACGTCCGCAGCACCGCCACGTTGTCCCGCCCCCGCGACCAGTGCGCCTTGGCCAGCTCGACCCCGTCCGGCACGTGCGGGTCGTCCACGAACTCCTTGTACGCCTCGTCCAGCACCACCAGCACGTCCTCCGGCACCCGCTCGACGAACCGCTCCACCTCCTCGGTGCGCACGGCCGTCCCGGTCGGGTTGTTCGGGTTGCACACGAACACCAGCCGCGTGCTCGGCGTGATCGCCTCCGCCATCGCGTCCAGGTCCAGCCCGTGCCCCGAGGTCAGCGGCACCCGCCGCTGGGTGGCGCCCACGACCTGCGTGATGATCGGGTACGCCTCGAACGACCGCCACGGGAACAGCACCTCGTCCCCCTCGCCGCAGGTCGCCTGCACGAGCTGCTGGCACAGCGTGACCGAGCCGCACCCCACCGCGATCTGCTCCTCGGGCACCCCGAGCTTCCCGCTCAGCCGCTCCACGAGCGCCCCCGACCCGCTGTCCGGGTAGCGGTTGACCGACGTGGCCGCGTCCGCGATCGCCCGCACCACGCTGGGCAGCGGTCCTGCGGACACCTCGTTGCTCGCCAGCTTGATCGCCCCCGGCACGCTCCGGCCCGGCACGTACGGGGGCAGCAGCGAGAGGTCCGGGCGGGTGCGCACGCTCATCCAAGGTCTCCTTGTTCCGGGTCCGACCTGCACGTTATCCCCTGCAAACCGAGATGTTGCACACGCGGAGTACGGATCCTCACGTTGACCGCTGTTCACCCCGGCGTGGAAGGGTTGGGACATGAAGCAGACCCGCATCGAGACCCTCCAGCTCACCGACGGCCGCGAGCTGCGGATGACCGTCGCCGAGCCGGAGTCCGCCGTGCGCGGCGGACTGGTCGTGCTGCACGAGGCGCGCGGTGTCACCGACGCCGTGCGCGGTCTGGTGAGCGGCCTCGCGGCCGAGGGGTGGCTGGCCGTCGCGCCCCACCTGTACGCGGACGACGAGCTCGACGACGACCAGGCGGGCACGGCCGTCAGCGGGCTCGACGGCGAGTCCGTCCTGGCGGACACCGACGTGGCCTTCGTCTGGCTCGGCCAGCGCGGTGTGAGCGCCGACCTGATGGGCGTCATGGGCTTCGACCTCGGCGGGTCGGTCGCGATGGCGGTCGCGGCGAGCCGCAGCGTCGGCGCGGCGGTGACCGTCGGCGGCGGTGGCGTCCTCGAACCGCTCGCCGCCGGGCTGCCCCCGCTGGTCGACCTCGCGCAGGAGCTGGCCTGCCCGTGGCTCGGGCTCTACGGCGCGTCGGACGACGGGGTGCCCGCCGCCGAGGTCGCCAAGCTCCGCGACGCCGCCGCCGGAGCCCCCGTGGCCACCGACGTCGTCCGCTACGACGACTCCGAGCACCGCTTCGACACCTCGCCGTCCAACGCCTCGGACGCGTGGCAGCGCGCCCTGAACTGGTTCGATTCGCATCTCCGGTAGTCATTTCGCTACCCCTTGGAACCAACTTGGGTAGCGGGTACATCTAAGGGGGCGCGTCCAGGGCGTGTGGCCGCGCGCGCCGGTAACGCGCGGCGAGGTTGCGGCGAGAACGCAGTGCTAGGGGGTAGTGGATGACTGACGGGAACACGGTGCGGCTGACGCAGGCCGCGCCCGCGGGCTTCCTCGGGGCGCAGGCGCCCGCGACCGGCCCGACGCCACCCGCCGACACGGCGTCGACCCAGGTCGTGCGGCCCGGTGACGTCGCGGCGGCGCACGCGCTCGGCGGCCCTCCGGGAGCACCCGCGCGCGCCGAGGAGGAGGACGGGACCGAGGCTCCGGGCGCCGCGGCGACCAGGGTGCTGTCCGCGCTGGACGTGGCCGCGCTCGTCGCGCCCGCCACGACGACCCTCATCCAGGGCATCACCCGTACGGGTCACCCTGAAGGGGTGATCCCCGACGGGGCGACGAAGCACCTCGGTCCGGCCGAGCTGGCCGAGGCGGGGCGCGCCGCCACCCAGTCCACCACCCAGACGATCTCGCTCAAGGACCTCGCGCACGCCCTGCCCGCGTCCTCCGTGACCCACAGGATCACCGCGGCCGAGGCCAGGGCCGCGTCGACCGGGCAGGGCCCCGCCGCGACCCAGGTCGTGCCGGGCGCCCAGCCCGGTGGCGCGCGCACCACCCCGCCGGGGAGCACGCCGCCCGGCGGCGCGACCGCGGCGGGCAGCGCCACCCCGATCCCGCCCGCGCCCCAGTCCGCGCAGCTCCAGTCCGCGCAGCCCCAGGCCGCGCAGGCGGCGGGCGCGCAGGGCGGTCAGCTCGTCCACGGCCCGGTCAGCCCGGCCGCGACCCCCGCCGCTCCCG
>NZ_JBQGCX010000350.1:0-2484 GCF_052038725.1 Actinosynnema sp. | reverse complement strand
GCGCGACGCTCATCCCGCTGCCCAGCGAGAACCGCACGCTCCACGCCGTGGACGCGACGGTGCTGGTGTTGCGGAAGACCACGTCGGCCTGGAACCCGCCCTGCCACCGGTTCACCACGGTCACCGACGCGGCGCAGCTGCCGGTGGGCGGCGGGATGGTGGTCGTGGTGACGCCGCCGGTCGTGGTCGTCGTGCCGCCGGTCGTGGTGGTCGGCAGCACGCCGCCGAGCGCGTCCCGCAGCACCGGGAACCACCGGTTCGCGATCTTCCGGTCGCCCGAGGCGTTGGGGTGCACGCCGTCGTAGGTGTCGGTGGCGGTGTCGAACCCGGTCCACTGGTCCACCACGACGATCGGCGAGGCGGCCGTGGTCTTCGACGTCGCCCACGGCTGGATCGCCGCGTTGAACGCCACCACGCGCTGCCCGCAGTCAGCGCACTGCGGGGTGCCCATCGGGATGAGCTTGGCGATGAGGATGCGCATCGCCGGGTTCTGCGCCCGCATCTGGTCGACGAGCTTGCCGTACGCCGCCAGGATCGTCGCGGGCGCGATGTTGCTCCACACGTCGTTGGTGCCGAAGTGCATCACGACGATGTCGGGGCTGGTGGCCTGCAACCACGGCACGAGCTGGTTCTGGCCGGCCACGTTGGTGACCAGGAGCCCGCCGTGGCCCTCGTTGTCGCCGTCGTGGGGGATGCCGCACCCCTGCGACGGGAGCGTGCCCACGAAGTCGATGTTCGTGTAGCCTGCGGCCTTCAGGTCGACGTCGAGCAGGGCGCGCCAGCAGCCGGGCGAGCCGGTGATGGAGTCGCCGAGCGGCATGATGCGCACGGGCGCGGCTGCGGCGGCCTGCGAGGCGGGGACCGTGATCAGGAAGCCGCACAGCAGGGTCAGCGCGGAGAGCAGGGCGGCCAGCGCGGCCCTGCGGGCCGTTCCGGGCCGAACCGCATCGGGCCGGACCGCATCGGGTCTGGTCATCTCGGGCCTCCTCACGCGGTGGCGCACGACGCGCCGTTGAGGGTGAACGCGGTGGGCGCGGCGTTCGCGCCGGTGACGCTGCCGGTGAAGCCGACGCTGACCGAGCCGCCCGCCGGGATGTCGGCGGTGTAGGGGGCGTTGGCCACGCTCAGGTTCGCACCGGACTGGGTGGGCGTGCCACCCCACATGCTGCTGACGGTCTGCGCGCCGGGCCACGTCCAGCGCAGCACCCAGCCCCTCACCGCGGCCGTGCCGGTGTTGGCGATCTTCACCTCGCCCTGGAAGCCGCCGGTCCACTGGCCGGTGACGCGGTAGGTGACGGCGCAGGGGCCGACGGGGCTGCCGGGGAGCGTGGTGACCACGACCGTGCCGGAGCGGGCGGAACGGTTGCCCGCGGCGTCGCGCGCGTACACCGCGAGGGTGTGCGCGGTGGCGGCGGTCAGGCCGGTCAGGGTGGCGGAGGTGGTCGCCGAGGAGGCGAGCGCGGTCTCGGTGCTCCCGCTGACCCGGACCACGTCGTAGCCGGTGACGCCGACGTTGTCGGTGGACGCGGACCAGCCCAGCACCGCACCGGAGGAGGTGACCGACGACGCGGTGGGCGTGCCGGGCGCGGTCGGCGCCTGGGTGTCGCCGCCACCGCCGCCGTACACGCTGGCCTCGCGCGAGGTGGCCTTGATCCCGTTGGCGCCGTTGAAGGTCCGCTGCCCCCACGCGCTCAGCTGCGCGGCGTTGAAGTTCACCGCGAGGTCCAGGTACTCGACGCCGCCGCCGTTGCCGCTCCACGACCAGGCGAGGTACCCGAGCCGCAACCGCTGCGCCGCGGCGAAGATGGCGTCCTCGTCCGGGTCGCCGTCCGAGTGCATGTCGCCGAACTCGCCGACCGCGATGGGCAGGCCCGCCGCGACGAACCGCCCGAGGTAGTCGTCGACCTCGGCGGCGGTGTCGAACACGCCGTACATGTGGATCGAGAAGATCGTGTTGCGCTGCGGGTCGGCGGCGAACACCGAGGCCGCGTTGTCGCGCATGGTGAACGCCCAGTCCTGGCCCCAGTTCGGCGCGTCCACCATGATCGTGTGCGTGAAGCCCTCGGCGCGCAGCCTGGTCAGGGCCGAGCGGGTGTCGGCGGTCCACGCCGCGTACCCGGTGTTGCCGTGGGGCTCGTTGCCGATGTTGAGGATCGCGTACTTCTCCTGGCCGACGAGCGCGCTCTTGACGCCCACCCAGTAGTCGACCGCCTTGGACAGCGGGATCGCGCCGCTCTGCTCGCCGTAGCCGGTGGTGTCGTGCACCTCCAGCACGCAGATCAGCCGGTTGGCCTTGCACTGGGCGATGACGTCCGCGACGTCGGCGGCGTCGTTGCGGGTCCAGCGGTCGCCGCTGGCGAGCACGACCCGGACCGAGTTGGCCCCCAGCGCCTTGACGTCGGCGAGCGCCTGGCGGGTGCGGGTGGGGTACCAGGTGTGGGCGTGGTTGACGCCCCGCATGATGAACTCGTTGCCGTTGGCGTC
>NZ_JBQGCX010000349.1:0-28514 GCF_052038725.1 Actinosynnema sp. | reverse complement strand
GTGCGTCGTGGTGGCCCCGGGCCAGAGCTAGGAGGCGCACCGGGCGCGCGCGGCGGGCTTCGGCCCGGTGGCGCAGGTGCTGCTCACGCACGGCCACCCGGACCACGCGGAGGGCGCGCGCGAGTTCGGCGAGCGCGTCGGCGCCCCGGTGCGGGCGCTGGACCCGGCGCTGCGCCTGGGTGACGAGGGCCTGGCGCACGGCGACGTCGTGGCGGCGGCCGGCCTGGAGATCCGGGTGGTGGGCACGCCGGGCCACACCTCGGACTCGCTGTGCTTCCTGGTGGGCGGCGCCGTGCTGACCGGCGACACGATCCTCGGCCGGGGCACCACCATCGTGGCTCACCCGGACGGGCGGCTGGGGGACTACCTGGAGTCGCTGCGCGTGCTGGCGGACCTGCCGCCGGGCACCGCCGTGCTCCCCGGCCACGGCCCCGAGCTGCCCGACGCGGCGGAGGCGGCCCGGCGCTACCTGGCGCACCGCGAGCAGCGCCTGGCCCAGGTGGTGGCGGCCCTGGAGGCCCTGGGGCCGGGTGCGACGGCGCGGCAGGTGGTGGAGGTGGTGTACGCGGACGTGGACCGCGCCCTGTGGCCCGCGGCGGAGTGGTCGGTGCGCGCCCAGCTGGAGCACCTGCGCCGCTGACCCGGCCTGCTGACCCGGCCTGTTGCCGAGCCGGGCCCGTGGGGCAGCCCACTCGGCGGATTCCCCGTTTCCGGGGCGGTGGCGCGCGCGGACTGGGTACCGTCCTGCCCGCCGACCAGGGGGGACCACCATGACGATCAGACGTGCGCTGCTCACCGCGCTCACCGCCACGACCGCGCTGCTCACCGGGTGCACCACCGTGGAGCAGGGCAAGCCCGTGGCCGCGCCCGACGTCAGCGTCCCCGCCAGCCCGAGCGCCTCCTCCGCCAAGCCCAGCACGTCCGGCAAGCCCAGCGCGTCGAACAGCGCGCTCACCGAGATCGACGTCTGCGGTCGGGTGGACGCCGACATGCTGTCGTTGATGACGATGCACGTGCTGGGCAAGTCGGGAACCCCCACCTGCAAGCAGACCCCGACCGAGCTCAACAAGGCCGGGTACCCCGTCCAGGAGGCCCACTACCAGCTGGACGGCAAGGTGGTCATGGCCGTCGTCGTGACCGTCTACAACGCCCTCGACATGCAGGGCTACGTCAAGTACCAGCTCGAGCAGAACCCCGGCAAGGTCACCGCGTACGACGTGATGAGCCTGCCCGGCTACGCGGGCCAGTCGAACTTCGACGACCTGAAGTTCGTCATGGGCACGGCGGCGGGCGTGAACGGCCAGATGTTCACCGGCCAGGTGCTCCTGGAGAAGAAGCCCGACGAGGCCGGGATGTCCACCACCGCGCTGCTGCTCAGGACGACCATCACCGAGTGACCCGGCACTGGGCGGGCAGGAACCCCCGGGTGACCACCAGGCCCAGCACGGGCACGGCGAACGCCGCGTCCGGCAGGTCGTCGGTGGTGCCGGGGTGCTGGCTGTGGAGCACCCGAATGACCGTCTTGCCCGCCGGGTCGCGGTAGGTGGCGAACTGGTGCCTGACCCCGGAGCCGTCGGTCTTCGGCTCGTCCTCTTGAACGACATCCCACGATCTCCCGGAACCCGAACCCGAACCGGCCGCACGCCACCCGCTCCGGGGCGCGCCGAACGGCCGAACGGGAAGACCCGTCCGGTCCCCGCCGCCCGAGGTCGCGGCCCGCCCCGCTCAGGGCGTCCGCAGCGGCACCACGAGGTACGTCAACCGCACCCCGCTCGCGTCCTCCTCGGCCGTCAGCACGGTCGACCGCAGCCCCGACTGCACCCGCAGCTCCACCCGCCGCCCCGCGAACGCCCGCAGCGCGTCCGACAGGTACCGGATCTGGAAGCTCCTGGTCAGCAGTCCGCCGCTCACCGACGCCTTCACCGACTCGCTCGACTCCCCGGCCTGCGGGTCGCTGCCCCGCACCCGCAGCTCCCCGTCCTCGGCCGCCAGCTGCACGGCCCCGTTCGCCCCCGAGTACGGCGCGGCCCGGCGCACCGCCCCGGCCAGCTCGTCCGCCTCCAGCACCACCGTGCACTCGCCCTCGGCGGCCAGCAGCTTCCGCGCCCGCTCGTCCGGGAACGGCGCGGCCAGCAGCGCCGTGCTCGCGCTCCCCCCGCCCCAGGCCAGCGCCAGCCGGTCCGCGTCGGCGCGCAGCTCCACCCGCTCGTCCCGCGCGGCCTGCTTCGCCACCTCGGCCAGTTGCACCGCCGGGGCCAGCGCGTCCAGCTCCCCGCCCGCCCACGGCACCGACGCGAACCCCAGCCGGTACCGGTCCGAGGTGATCAGCTCCAGCCGGTCCCCGGCCGCGTGCACCCGCACGCCCGTGAACACCGGCAGCGCGTCGTCCCTGGACGCCGCGGTGGCCACCGCCGCCAGCGCCGAGGCGAACGCCCCGGCGGGCGCGGAACCGGCGACCGGCGGCAGCTCCGGGACCCCAGGGTGGTCGCCCAGCTCCAGCAGCGGCAGCGCGAACCTCGCCGCCCCCGTGCGCACGGCCAGCCGCGCCCCCTCCACCACCAGCCGCACCTGCGGGGACTCCAGTGCCCGCAGCGTCTCGGCCAGTGGCTTCGCGGGCACCAGCGCGGCCCCCTCGGAGTGCGTGGTGGCCGCCCGGCTCAGCCGCAGCGACCGCTCCCGGTCGCTGCCCGACAGCTCCACCCCGCCCGGCCCGGCCCGCAGCACGACGCCCGCCAGCACGGGGTCGAGCACACGACCGGGCAGCAGGCGGGCGACGTCGGCGACGGCGGAGGCGAGTTCCGAGGTGGTGGCGGTGAGGTCCATCCCCGGAAGCTAGCGAGCACCCCCGACACTTCCGGCCCGGTTCAGCGCCCGACGAGCCCGGCGTCCTCCTCCTGGGGGACAGCGGCGCCCGCGGGAACGCCGGGCGCGCCCGCCGCGACCGTCCCGCGCAGCAACCAGACCACCAGCGCGACCGCCAACCCGGACGCGGCAGCCGCCAGGAACGCCGTGGACGTCCCGCGAGCCTCCACGATCTGCCCGGCGAGCCCCTGCCCGGCGGCCAGCCCCAGCGTCACCGCCGTGACCACCCACCCGAACGCCTCGGCCGCCGTGCCCTCGGGCGCGACCTGCTCGATCGCCGCGGAGTGCGCGGTGGACTGCGGGGTGATCAGCGAGCCGACCACGAACAGCGCCACCGCGAGCCCGACGAGCGTCGTCGGGATCGCCAGCAGCGCCGCGAGCAGCGAGAACCCGCCCAGCAGCACCGGCAGCCGCAGGTGCATGGGGCGCGGCAGCGGGCGCAGCGAGTACAGCACCCCGAACAGCACCGAGCTGACCGACCACAGGCTCAGCAGCAGCCCGCCGACCCCCTTGTGCCCGGCCGCGTCGGCCGCCGCGGGCACCGCCACCTCGATGAACCCGATCGACAGCCCGAACCCGAGCGCCGCGAGCGCCACGGTCCGCATCCCCGGCGAGGCCAGCGCGCCGAGCAGCCCGCCGCCCTGGACGGGTTCCGGCCGCCGCCCGCGCACGGTCGGCGTGCAGGCGAACCACAGCGCGCCGACCACCATCATCGCCGCGCCCACCACGAACCCGGTGCCCGGCCACGCCGCCGTGACCAGCACGCCCGCCAGCCCCGGCCCGAGGATGAAGAAGACCTCCATGCTGATCGCCTCGTAGGCGATGCCCGCGTCGCGCAGCGGCCCGGCGGGCACGATGCTCGTCCACAGCGCCCGCGACGCCGACCCGGCCATCGGCTCGGTGAACCCGACCGCGAACGCCAGCGGCGCCAGCACGACCACGGTCGCGCCGCTCTCCACCGCCGCGACCGCGCCGGTCGCGGCCAGCGCGAACAGCGCGGTGACGCCCAGCAGCGGCCTGCTCGGCCCGAACCGGTCCATCAGCCTGCCCTGCGCGATCGCGCCCAGCGCGACGCCGATCAGCGCCGAGGCCGACACCAGCCCCGCCGTGCCGTAGGAGCCGCTGGCCCGCTGGACGTAGAGCAGCAGCGCGAAGCCGATCATCGCGATCGGCAGCCTGGCGAACAGGCCCGCGACGACGGGGCCGCGCATCGCGGGCGTGGTGAGGGCGGCGCGGTAGTCGGAGAGCCGGGCGGAGTGGGACATGCGTGCCAGTATGCAGACCTGGTACGCGAGTACCAATTTTTTGCCCGCTGTTCTCCCGTTCGCCCCGTCCCGGAGACCCGAACGGCGCAGCGGCCGGGGGCGCCGGACCCGATCCGGGCGCACCGCTGCGATGAACGGGTGAAAACGCGAGGTGGAGGGGCTGAACCGGCATTCCCCGAGGGTGAACGCCCTTGAGGCGCGGGGTGGGGGGCGTGCGAAGGTGTGCGCACGAACCCGCGCGAACCCGGTTTCAGCAGGCCGGACCCGCGGGTACCCAGGTACTCCAGTCCGGTGCCACGAGGGTCGGGGCCTGCGGGCGCCGGAAGCGGAGACGCGGTCTGTCGGGGGATGGGCCGCGAGAGCAGCGGGGCCGGAGCGCCGCGTCGGGGGCGGCGCCCGGCTCCGCTGTCCCCGTTCGGTTGTTCTCGTTCCGGCCGTGCTCGCTCCACCGCCTGTCGGCTGCGCGCGGTCCGGAAAAGCCCCACGACAAGCACGACGGCCGCCTCCTGGTGGTCGGAACCACCGGCAGGCCGCCGTCGAGCTGATCGTGTTCACCCGTCCGTGCGGCGCACGAACTGTCCGCGCGCCCGCGTCGACCGGCGGAGCGCCCCGCTTCCCGCCACGCGGACACCTGGTCCGCCGCGGTCGGAAGCGGGGCGCGCCTCACCTCGGGAGTGCTCCGCCGCGGGGGTCGGCCCCGACGCGGGTCGTTTTCCGAGAACCCCGTCGACACCGGGGCGCGCTGGACTACCGGGCTCGGCGCGCGAGCCGCTCCGGGTCCAGGATCAGCACGCTCTTGCCCTCCAGGCGCAGCCAACCCCGGTGGGCGAAGTCCGCCAGGGCCTTGTTGACCGTCTCGCGCGAGGCGCCCACGAACTGGGCGATCTCCTCCTGCGTCAGGTCGTGCGTCACCCGCAGCAGCCCCGCCTCCTGGCTGCCGAACCGCTGGGCGAGCTGGAGCAGCGCCTTCGCCACGCGGCCGGGCACGTCCGTGAAGATCAGGTCGGCCAGCATGGAGTTCGTCCGGCGCAGCCTGCGCGCCAGCGCGCGGAGCAGCTGCTCCGCGATCTCCGGCCGGTTCGAGATCCACTGCCGCAGCGCCGGGCGGTCCATGCTGACCGCGCGCACCTCGGTCACCGTCGTCGCGGTGGACGTGCGCGGACCGGGGTCGAAGATCGACAGCTCGCCGAACATGTCCGACGGTCCGAAGATCCCGAGCAGGTTCTCCCGACCGTCCGGCGACTTGCGCCCGATCTTCACCTTTCCGGATTGGATGATGTAAAGCCGGTCGCCCGGTTCGCCCTCCGCGAAGATCACGTGGCCGCGCGGGAATTCAACGGACTCCAGCGTCTGCGCCAGTGCCTCCGCTGCCGCCGGTTCAACCCCCTGGAAGATGCCCGCGCGGGCCAGGGTCTCGTCCACCTCGTCCCTCCTGTCGAGACGCGACGGCGTGGTCGAGCGCGTTCCGCCTTCTGGCGGATCAGCGCCTGCCGTCGATCACTGAGTGCAGTCTAAGGGCTGTGGTCGGGATCGCCTTTCGGGCGCGCCGTCGGCACAGTCCGGACAGCGCGATGCGGCCCACCGGGGGGAGCCCCGTTGGGCCTGATCAACGCTGGTGCCCGCCCTAGCGGCGGGGGCGCGACCGGAGGTTCTTCGAGCGACCGCCGAACCGGCGCAGGCGGAACAGCTCCAGCGCGCGGCCGATGCCGTGCCCGTAGAGCGCCTTGACCTCGTCGGGGCGCGCGGACTCGAGGAACTCCTCGACCTCGTCCTCCTGCACGGCGACGTGCCGCAGGCGGGCTTCGACGCGCTCCATGAAGAGCGCGAAGAACATGATCACGATCGGAACGGCGATGACGAACCAGGCAGTCATGATGGCTCCGATCCTTGCGCATCCCGTTTTCGGGCGCACTGGCAGGGGTCTCTTCGCGCGCGTGGCGCGCGTGCGAAGAAATGGACGTCCGGGACCGGTCCGGGGTTGCCCGCGGGTGCCCGATCGCGCCCGCGCCACCGTCCGTGCCGGGCCGGTGACGCACCGCCGAGCGGGAAGCGGACAGCCGGGGCGGAAGCGGACGGCGGCGCACCGCGTGTGACCTCTCCCGCCGCGGCGCGAGGGTGGTCCGCGCCACCGGTAGCCTTTTGGCATGGTGGGTGGCGCGCGGGGCGGAGCACGACCGGAAACCCGGTTGGGACTCGTCCGCAGGGCCCGCCGGACGGTGCGGGTCCTCGGCGTCGGCTACCCGGACGCGCACTGCGAGCTGGACTTCACCACCCCGCTGGAACTGCTCGTCGCGGTCGTCCTGTCCGCCCAGTGCACCGACAAGCGCGTGAACCAGGTCACGCCGGCGCTGTTCGCGCGCTACCGCTCGGCCGAGGAGTACGCCGCCGCCGACCGGACCGAGCTGGAGGAGCTGATCCGGCCGACCGGCTTCTACCGCAACAAGGCCGCCGCGATCTCCGGGCTGGCCGCCGAGATCGTGGAGCGGCACGACGGCGAGGTGCCCGGCGACCAGGCCGAACTGGTGAAGCTGCCCGGCGTCGGCCGCAAGACCGCGAACGTGGTGCTCGGCGACGCGTTCGGCGTGCCGGGGATCACCGTCGACACGCACTTCGGGCGGCTGGTCCGCCGCTGGGGCTGGACCACCGAGGAGGACCCGGTCAAGGTCGAGCACGCCGTCGGCGCGCTGGTGGAGCGCAAGGACTGGACCCTGCTCTCCCACCGGACGATCTTCCACGGGCGCCGGGTGTGCCACGCCAGGACGCCCGCGTGCGGCGCCTGCCTGCTCGCGCCCCAGTGCCCGTCCTTCGGGACGGGGCCCACCGATCCCGTCCGCGCCGCCAAGCTGGTGAAGGGCGACGAGGCGGAGCACCTGATCGGGTTGGCCGAGCGGGTGCGGTCGGGGGAGCGGCTCGGGTGAGCGGGGCGGCGCGGTGGTCGGTGGTCGTGCTGGTGCTCGCGGTCGCGGGCGTGGTCGCCCTGTGGCCGAGGGGCGGGGATCCGGCGAACCCGGTGATCCCCCAGCCCCAGCGCGACACGTCCCAGCGCGCCGACCTGGGCGTGGCGCGCAACAAGGCCGCGCTGCGGCCGTGCGACCAGTTCTCGGGGAACCCGGCGAGCCCCGCTTCCCCGAGCACGAGCCCCGGCCCCGCGGGCACGAGCGCGGGCCCCGAGGCGCTGCGCGGCGTCACCGCCGTGTGCCTGGGCGACGGTGAGCGGGTCGACGCCGCGACCGCCCTGTCCGGCCGGGTGCTGGTCAACTTCTGGGCGTCCTGGTGCGCGCCCTGCCGCGAGGAGCTGCGCGTGCTGGACGACTACTCCCAGCGCCCCGGCGCGATCCCGGTGCTCGGCGTCCAGGTCAAGAGCGGCGAGGCGGACGGCCTCGACCTGCTCTCCCGGATCGGCGTGCACCTGCCGTCGCTGGTCGACGACTCCGAGGCGCTGCTCAAGACCTTCAAGGTCCCGCCCGCGCTGCCCGCCAGCTTCCTGGTCGGCGCGGACGGCTCCATCACCCCGGTGACCGACCCGCTCGTGTTCACCAGCGTCGACCAGGTGCGCGAGGTGGTCGGATGACCGACCGGACGACCGACCGCGGCACCGACCGGGACACCGGCCGCGACGCCGACCCCGTCACCGGCCACGACGCCGACCGCGTCGCGGGCCTCGCCCCCGGCCGGGCCCCCGAGCGGCTGGTCGACGACCTCGACGAGCTGCCCGAGTGGATGCGCGGCCTGGCCGCCGCCGCAGTGGACGCCGACGCCGACACCTTCCTCAACTACCCGAAACCGCCCGCCTTCACCGGCCGCGCGGCCTCCGTGCTCATGCTGTTCGGCGAGGGCCACCGGGGCCCCGACCTGCTCCTGCTGCGCCGCGCCGACACCCTCGGCTCCCACCCCGGACAGGTCGCCTTCCCCGGCGGGGCCGCCGA
The DNA here is from genome assembly GCF_052038725.1 of Actinosynnema sp. Lineage (NCBI taxonomy): Bacteria > Bacillati > Actinomycetota > Actinomycetes > Pseudonocardiales > Pseudonocardiaceae > Actinosynnema > Actinosynnema sp. The sequence goes on along the minus strand of NZ_JBQGCX010000349.1, from coordinate 20,461 downwards.
CCCCGAGGACTCGGGCCCCGTCGGCACCGCGCTGCGCGAGGCGTTCGAGGAGACCGGCGTGCTCGCCGAGGGCGTGCGACCGGTGGCCCTGCTGCCCGAGCTGCACGTCCCGGTGTCCGGGTTCCTGGTCACGCCCGTGCTCGCGCACTGGCGCACCCCGGTCCCGGTCGCGCCGGTCGACCCCGGCGAGACGGCGGCCGTCGCCCGCGTCCCCGTCGCCCACCTCGCCGACCCGGCGAACCGGTTCCGCGTCTCGCACCCGTCCGGCTACACCGGACCCGCCTTCTCCGCACCGGGGATGCTGGTGTGGGGCTTCACCGCCGGACTGGTCAGCGGGCTGCTCCGGCTCGGCGGCTGGGAGCGCCCGTGGGACGCCACCGACGTGCGAGACCTCGACTCGGCGCTGCGCGCCACCTAGCCTGACGGGCGGAGGAACCGGGTGAACTGGGTAGACCTGCTGGTGCTGGCGATAGCCGCGTTCGCCGCGGTGTCGGGCGCCAGGCAGGGCATGGTCGTGGCCGTGCCCGCTTTCATCGGCGTGCTCGTCGGCCTGCTGCTGGGCACGCAGCTCGCGCCGGTGGTGGTGTCGCGCTTCGACAACGTGGTGACCAAGGTCGTCTTCGCGGTCGGCGTGGTGGTGCTCCTGGTCGCGCTCGGCGAGACGCTGGGCGTCTACATCGGACGCGCGGTCAAGTCCAAGGTCAACGCGACCCCGCTGCGCGGCGTGGACAACGCGCTCGGCGCGGTCGTGCAGGGCGCGGTGGTGTTCGTGGTGGCGTGGATGATCGCGCTGCCGCTCACCTCGGTGGCCGGACTGCCGACGCTGGCCAAGGGCCTCAACCAGTCCGCGATCCTGTCCACCGTGGACGGCGCGATGCCGCAGGCGGCCCGCGACCTGTCCGAGGACCTGCAGAACCTGTTCGACGTGTCCGGCTTCCCGGCCGCGATGGACCCGTTCAACCGCACCCCGCTCCGGGAGGTCTCCCCGCCCGACCCCGAGCTCAGCGGCGACCCCGTGGTGCAGCGGCTGCGGCCGAGCGTGCTGAAGGTGCGCGGCCGGGCGCCCTCGTGCTCGCGGGCCCTGGAGGGCACCGGGTTCGTGATCGCGCCGGAGCGGGTCATGACCAACGCGCACGTCGTCGCGGGCACCACCGAGGTCAGCATCGAGGTCGGCCAGGGCAAGTTCGACGCGACGGTCGTGCACTACGACGCGCAGACCGACCTGGCGATCCTGGCCGTGCCGAACCTGGACGCGCAGCCGCTCCAGTTCCGCACCGACGAGATCGACCAGGGCGAGGACGGCATCGTGCTCGGCTACCCGCTGGACGGCCCGTACACGGCGTCCGAGGCGCGGGTGCGCGAGCGCATCCCCATGCTGCGCGGGCCGGACATCTACGACGCGCAGACCGTGACGCGGGACGTCTACACGATCCGGGCGAAGGTCCGCAGCGGCAACTCCGGCGGCCCGCTGGTCGACCGGGATGGCCGGGTCATGGGCGTGGTGTTCGGCGCGGCCGTGGACGACCAGGAGACCGGGTTCGTGCTGACCCCGCAGGAGGTCGCCGACGAGGTGGCCAAGGCGCCGGGGCTGGTGCGGCGCGCACCCACGCAGACCTGCGCCTCGTGATCGCGGGAACCGGGCGTTGAGACCGGGCGCCCCCGAGGGCGCCCGGCTACCGCTCGGCCAGGAAGCCCGCGATCACGCGGCTGACCTCGGCGCGGTCCTCCTGGTGCGGGAAGTGCCCGACGTCCTGAAGCACCCGCAGCACCGAGCCAGGGCCGCGCCAGCGGGCCGAGTCGAGCGCGGTCTGCGCGAGCATCACCGGGTCGCGGGCGCCCTGCACCTGGAGCACCGGGGCCTCCAGCTTCCGGGAGACCGCCTCCGCGAACCGCCGCCCGTCGCTGCGCACCTGCGAGCGCACCGCCCACCGGTGGTACTCCAGCGCGCTGTGCGCCACGCCGGGGATGCGCACGGCGGCGGTGTTCCGCTCGACCACCTCGGCGAACTCCGGCGAGGCCGTCCACCCCGCGCCGCCCCAGGCGCGCAGCAGCTCGCCGACGCGGGCGCCGTTCGCGGCCAGCAGGGAGCGCTCCGGCAGCACCGGCAGCTGGAACCGCAGCAGGTGCCCCAGCGCGCGCGCCTGCCCGGCGGTGTTGCGCCGCACGGCCCGGCGCAGCGCCAGCGGGTGCGGCGCGGACACGGCCGTCACCGACCGCACGAGGCGGGGGTGCAGCGCGCCGACCACCCAGGCCAGCATCCCGCCCCAGGCGTGCCCGACGACGTGCGCCCTGGACTCGCCGAGCGCCTTGACCAGCCCGGCGACGTCACCGGCGAGCGTGAACCCGTCGTAGCCCCTCGGCGGCTTGTCCGAGTCCCCGTACCCGCGCAGGTCGACGGCCACCGCCCGGTACCCGGCCTCGGCCAGGTCGACCAGCTGGTGCCGCCAGGACCACCAGAACTCGGGGAACCCGTGCAGCAGCAGCACGAGCGGTCCGTCGCCCAGCTCGGCCACGTGCAGCCGGATGCCGTTGGCGGACACGTCGCGGTGCGCCCACGGGCCGGGTACCCGCGCGGACGACGGGTCCGGCGGCTGCGCCACGACCCGGCTCAGGGGGTGTCGTCGCGGTCGTCGCGGTGCCGCAGCGCCGCGACGGTCTCCTTCGCGGACTCGATCGTCCGCGTCGGGGCGCGCAGCGCCTTCATCTTCCGGTAGCCCAGGAACCCGAGCAGGCCCGCGACGACGAGCATCACGACGAAGACGAGCACGTACGCCGCCCACCGCCACAGGAACACCGCGAGGCCCTCGGCGACGCCGATGAAGAGGAAGAAGAAGCTGAAGGACAGGACCACCAGCGCCAGGACGAAGAAGACGCTGCCCTTCAGCCCCCGCTTGACCTCGTGGGTCACCTCGGCCTTGGCCAGCTCCACCTCGGCCCGCAGCAGCGTCGACATGTGGGCTGTCGCGTCGCGCACCAGCCCGCCGATGGAGGTCTCCCCGGCGATCGTCGAGGCGTTCTCCGCCGTCAGCGGGATCGACGGGATTGGAGGCGGGGTGTTCTCACTCGGGGTGGTCACCGCACAATCGTGCCACGCCCCCTGGCGCGAGGCCGCCCGACCGGCTGATCACGCGGTCGATCACCCGGCGATCAGTCCGCGTCCCGGTGCGCCCTGCCCCGCCGGACCAGCAGGACCGCCGCGATCAGCGACGCCAGCAGGGACGCGATCAGCACCGCGGCCTTGGCCCGCTCGGCCGCCTCGCCGGTCAGCGCGAGGTCGGCGATCAGCAGGCTCACCGTGAACCCGACGCCGCCGAGCACGCCCACCGCCGCCACGTCGCGCGGTCCCGCGCCGCTCGGCCACACCGCGAGCCTCAGCCGCACCGCCAGCGCGGAGAAGCCGAGGATGCCGATCACCTTGCCCAGCACCAGGCCCGCGACGACGCCCAGCGCGATCGGGTCGTCCGCCAGCGCGCGCAGGGCGTCCCCGCCGACCGGGACGCCCGCCGCGAAGAGCGCGAACAGCGGCACCACCAGACCGGCCGACCACGGCTGCAACCGGTGCTCCAGGCGCGCGGCGGGCGCCTCGTCCTCGCCCTCGTCGGCGCGCACGCGGGTCAGCAGCCCGAGCGCCACCCCGGCGATCGTGGCGTGGACCCCCGCCTCGTGGACCGCGACCCAGGTGCCCACCGCGATCGGGACGTAGAGCCAGGGCGTGGTGACCCGCTTGTGCTGGAGGAAGGCGTACAGGCCGAGCAGCGCGGCGGCGGCCAGCACCGCGAGCAGCTCCAGGCCGGAGGTGAACAGCACCGCGATCACCGCGATCGCGCCCAGGTCGTCCACCACGGCGAGGCTGAGCAGGAACACCCGGACGCTGCTCGGCAGCGCGGACCCGGCGATCGCCAGCACGCCCAGCGCGAACGCGATGTCGGTGGCCATCGGGATCGCCCACGCCTGGCCCGCTCCCGGCTCGCCCCAGGAGAACCCGAGCGCGACCAGGGCGGGGACCACCATGCCGCCGACCGCGGCGATCACCGGAAGGGCGGCGGCCTTGAGGCTGTTCAGCTCGCCGACCACCAGCTCGCGCTTGAGCTCCAGCCCGGCCACGAAGAAGAAGACCGCGAGCAGGCCGTCCTTGACCCAGTCACCGATGGTGAGCGGGCCGAGGTGGGTCTCGCGGAGCGCGGTGTAGGAGTCGCCGAGCGGGGAGTTGGCCCACAGCAGCGCGATCGCGGTGGCCACCAGCAGCACGATGCCGCCGGTGGTCTCGGTGCGCAGGTAGCGGGCGAACTCGGCGACGGGCTTGGGGGCTGGTGAGGACAAGGGGGGCTCCGGTCTCTGGGCACGGCTGATCACGTGCCGACCAGACTTCCCGGCTCACCTGTGACCAAGCGTAACCGACGGCGGGCGCTCCACCAAGTGGTGGAACGCCCGCCGGGACCGCTCAGCCGCGTGCTCAGTCCTCCCCGGAGCCCTTCTTCAGGCCGGAGGAGATCAGGTCCATCACGGACGAGTCGGCCAGCGTCGTCACGTCGCCGACCTGGCGGTTCTCCGCCACGTCGCGCAGCAGGCGGCGCATGATCTTGCCCGAGCGGGTCTTCGGCAGCTCCGGCACGACCATGATCTGCCGGGGCTTCGCGATCGGCCCGATCTCCTTGGCCACGTGGTCGCGCAGCGCCTTGATCGCCTCGGCCCCGTCCGAGCCCTCGGCGACCCCGCCGCGCAGGATCACGAACGCCACGATGCCCTGCCCGGTCGTCGGATCGGTCGCCCCGACCACCGCCGCCTCCGCCACGGTCGGGTGCGACACCAGCGCGGACTCCACCTCGGTGGTGGAGATCCGGTGCCCGGACACGTTCATCACGTCGTCCACCCGGCCCAGCAGCCAGATGTCGCCGTCCGCGTCGTACTTCGCGCCGTCGCCCGCGAAGTAGAAGCCCTCCTCGGCGAACCGCGACCAGTAGGTGTCGCGGTAGCGCGCGTCGTCGCCCCAGATGCCGCGCAGCATCGACGGCCACGGCTGGTCCAGCACCAGGTAGCCGCCACCGCCGGGGCCGACCTCGACGCCCTGGTCGTCCACGACCTTCGCGCCGACGCCGGGCAGCGGGCGCTGCGCCGAACCGGGCTTGGTGGAGACCACGCCGGGCAGCGGCGAGATCATGATCGCGCCGGTCTCGGTCTGCCACCAGGTGTCCACGATCGGCGCCTTGCCCGCGCCGATGTTCTCCCGGTACCAGATCCACGCCTCGGGGTTGATCGGCTCGCCGACGCTGCCGAGCACCCGCAGCGACGACAGGTCGTGCTTGGCCGGGATCTCCGCGCCCCACTTCATGAACGTGCGGATCAGCGTCGGCGCGGTGTAGTAGATCGAGACGCCGTACTTCTGCACGATCTCCCAGTGGCGGCCCTCGTGCGGGGTGTTCGGGGTGCCCTCGTAGACGACCTGGGTGACCCGGTTGGCCAGCGGGCCGTACACGATGTAGCTGTGCCCGGTGACCCAGCCGATGTCGGCGGTGCACCAGTAGACGTCGCTGTCCGGCTTGAGGTCGAACACGTTGTGGTGCGTGTAGGCGGTCTGCGTGAGGTAGCCGCCGGAGGTGTGCAGGATGCCCTTGGGGTTCCCGGTGGTGCCCGAGGTGTAGAGGATGAACAGCGGGTGCTCGGAGTCGAACGCCTCGGGGGCGTGCTCCTCGGACTGGCCGTCCACCAGCTCGTGCCACCACAGGTCGCGGCCCTCGGTCCAGGCCACCTCGCCGCCGGTGCGCCGCACCACCAGCACGTGCTCGACGCTCGCGGCCTTCGACACGGCCTCGTCCACGGCGGGCTTGAGCGGGGCCGGGTTGCCGCGCCGGTACTGGCCGTCGGTGGTGATCACCAGCTTGGCCTGCGAGTCCTCGACGCGGGTGCGCAGCGCCTCGGCCGAGAAGCCGCCGAACACGACGCTGTGCAGCGCGCCGATGCGGGCGCAGGCCAGCATGGCGACGATCGCCTCGGGCACCATCGGCATGTAGATGGCGACCCGGTCCTCGGCGCCGACGCCGAGCGAGGCCAGCGCGTTGGCGGCCTTGGAGACGTCGCGCTTGAGGTCGGCGTAGGTGATGGTCCGGCTGTCGCCGGGCTCGCCCTCCCAGTGGATGGCGACCTGCTCGCCGTGGCCGGACTCGACGTGCCGGTCGACGCAGTTGTAGGCGACGTTGAGCCTGCCGCCGACGAACCACTTGGCGAACGGGGCGTCGGACCAGTCGAGGACCCGGTCCCACTTCCGCTCCCAGGTCAGCCGGTCGGCCTGCTCGGCCCAGAAGGCCTCGCGGTCGGCGGCGGCCGAGTCGTACAGCGCCTGGGTCGCGTTCGCCTGCGCGGCGAACTCCTCTGACGGGGGGAACGTGCGGCTCTCGGTCAGCAGGTTGTCCAGGGTCGGGCCGTTCTCGTTCGGCTTGGTCATGTCGGGCAGACCTCCTGAATCCTTGGCCGTGGTGGGCGCCCGCGGTGGCGGTCCCGCTCACAGCACCCCGACATGGTTCAGACCAATACGGCGGCTGTGAAACACATGGGTAACTGTGTAACCCGTGTCCCACGTCACGGACCACCGCTAATCCGCCGAATGACACCTCAATTGCGACCAGCGGTAAGGGCGGGTGACCCCGCTCACACCCGGTGGTGGTCGATCACTCGGCCAGTCGTGCCACGAGCCGGTCACGCACGCCGGGCCACTCCGGGGCCGTCACCGAGAACACCACCGTGTCCCGGACGGTGCCGTCCGGCCTGATCCGGTGCGCCCGCAGCACCCCCTCGCGGGTCGCGCCGAGCCGGGCGATGGCCCGCTGCGAGCGCTCGTTGCGGACGTCGGTGTGCCAGCCCACCCGCAGCGCGCCCAGCTCGTCGAACGCGCGCGTGAGCAGGAGCAGCTTCGCGGCCGTGTTCAGCGGGGTGCGCTGCCAGGGCGCGCCGATCCAGGTGTGGCCGATGCACAGGTTCCGGTGCGCGGGGTCGACCTCGTAGTACGAGGTGGTGCCCACGACCTCGCCGGTGGCCGGGTCGACCTGCGCCCACGGCGCCCGGTCCGGGTCGGCCAGCGCCCGGTCCACGAACGCCGCCATCGCGGGCAGGTCGGTCGGCTGGCGGCTGCTCAGCCAGGTCCACACGCCGGGGTCCGCGCCCGCCTTGAGCAGTCCGGGGGCGTGGTCCGGGGTCAGCGGCTCCAGCCGGACGTGGGGATCGCTGAGCACGGGGCGGTCGAACCAGGTCATGCCGTGACGTTAAGTCGACATGTGGACTTCCAGAACGACCACTGCGGGAGAAAGTCCGGGAGGCCACTTACCGGCGGGTACCGTACCCCGCGTGACCGATCCGCTCGCACCGCTGCTGGACCTGCCCGGCGTCGCCGACGCGGTCGCCTCCGCCCGCGACGCCGTGTTCCGGGTGCACCGGCACCGCGTCAACCTGCGCGGCTGGGCCACCACGGCGGCCGAGGCCTCGGTGCGCGCGGCCAGGGCGTCCGCCGCGCTCGACGGCGGCCCCACCACGATCCCCGAGGACGGCGAGGTCACCGACCCCGTGCTCGCGGGCGCGCTGCGCGTCGCCGAGTCGCTGGGCGTGGTCTTCCCGACCTGGCAGCGCGCCCCGCTCCAGGCGCTGGCCAAGCTGCACGTCCTCGCCGCCGCCGACCTGGGGACCGAGCTGGGCAGGCCCCGGCTGGTGCCCGGCGTCGCCGAGCGGCTCGACCTGCTGGCGGGCCTGGTCACCGGCGGCACGTCCGCCCCCGGCCCGCTCGTGGTGGCCGTGGTGCACGGCGAGCTGATGGCCCTGACCCCGTTCGACACCGCCAACGGCGTGGTCGCCCGCGCGGCGTCCCGGCTGGCCTCCATCGCGACCGGGCTCGACCCGAAGGGCCTCGGCGTGCCCGAGGTGTGGTGCCTGCGCAGGCGCTCCGAGTACGACGCGGCCCTGCACGGGTTCTCCACCGGCGAGCCCGATGGCGTCGCCCGGTGGATCACCTTCAGCTGCGCCGCGCTGGAAGCGGGCGCCCGCGAGGCCCAGAGCATCGCGGACGCCGCGGCCTAGCTCCTCAGAGCAGCTCTGCCAGCGCCTTCGCCGCCCGCTCCGCCTCCTCGAACGTGTTGTACAGCGGCGCGAAGCCGAACCGCAGCACGTCCGGCGGCCGGTGGTCGCCGATCACCCCGCCCGCGATCAGCTCGGCCATCAGCCGCGCCGCCTCCGGGTGCCGCAGCGACACCTGGTGGCCGCGCCCCTCGTCGGCGGGCGTGATCACCTCGACGCCCGGCAGGTCCCGCACCAGCTCCATGAACCGCGCCGTCAGCGCCAGCCCCCTGGCCCGCACGTCCGCCAGCTCCACCCCGTCCCACACGTCCAGCGCGGCGTCCAGCGCCAGCATCGACAGGATGTCCGGCGTGCCCGCCCGCGCCCGCGCGATCCCGGCGTCCGGGGTGTACTCGGCGGCCATCGCGAACGGCTCCCGGTGCCCGGTCCAGCCGGTCAGCGGCTGCCGGAACCCCGGCTGCGCCGCGCTCGGCACGTACAGGAACGCGGGGGAGCCGGGGCCGCCGTTGAGGAACTTGTAGGTGCAGCCCACCGCCAGGTCCACGCCCAGCGCGTCCAGCTCGATCGGCAGCACGCCGACGCTGTGGCACAGGTCCCAGACGACCTTCGCGCCCACCTCGTGCGCCCGCTCGGTCAGCGCGGCCATGTCCAGCAGCCGCCCGGTCCGGTAGTCGACGTGGTTGAGCAGCACCACCGCCGTGCGCTCGTCCAGCCGCAGGTCGTCCGGGTCGGCCGGGCGCAGTGACAGCCCGGTCAGCTCGGCCGCCGACGCGGCGATGTAGCCGTCGGTCGGGAACGTGCCCGCGTCCACCACGATCTCGGCCCGGTCGGCGCCCCGCACCGCGCCCACCAGCGCCTTGAACAGGTTCACGCTGGTCGAGTCGCCCACCACGACCTGCCCCGGCGCGGCCCCCACGAGCCGCCCGATCCGGTCGCCGATCCGCTGCGGGGCCTCCCACCAGCCCTCGGACCAGGAGCGGATCAGCCTGCGGCCCCACTGCCTGCGGACCACGTCGTCCAGCCGCTCGGCCACCGCCTTCGGCGGCGCGCCCAGCGAGTTGCCGTCCAGGTACACCACGTCGTCGGCCAGGTCGAACAGCTCCCTGACGTGGGCGAGCGGGTCGGTCACACGTAGCTCCTCGCGGTCCACAGCTCCGGGAACACGGCCCGGCGCACGCGCTTCTCCAGCCACGCCACGCCCGCCGACCCGCCGGTGCCCACCTTGGACCCCATCGAGCGCCGCGTCGCGAGCAGGTGGTCGTGCCGCCAGCGGGAGAACTCCTCGGCCACGTCGGTCAGCGCCTCGCCCAGCTCCAGCAGGTCCCTCGGGCCCTCCCGGTAGACGTGCGCCCACACCGCCTCCACCCGCTCGTCCGGCGCGTACGCCTCGGCGAAGTCGCGCTTGAGCAGCTCGTCCGGCACGTCCAGCCCCCGCCGGTGCAGCGCCGCGAGCACGTCGTCGTACAGGCTCGGCTCGCTCAGCAGCGCCTCCAGCGCGTCGTGCTGCGCGGGCGCCGAGCGGTGCGGCACCAGCATCGACCGGGACTTCTCGCCCAGCAGGAACTCCACCTCGCGGTAGCGGCCGGACTGGAAACCCGAGCCCTCGCCGAGGGCGTCCCGGAACGAGTTGAACTCGCCCGGCGTCATCCGAGCGATCGGCCGCCACGCCGCGTTCAGCGCCTGCATGTGCAGCTCGCTGCGGCGCAGCGTGCGCACCGCCGCGGTCACGTCGTCCGCCCGCAGCTCCTTCTGCGCCTGCCGCCACTCGAAGCACAGCAGGCCGAAGTACAGCTCCATCACCTGGGTCGTCACCAGGAACGACATCTCGCGCGGGTCGTCGGACGCCTGCCGCTGCAACGTGTGCAGGACGGAGGCGCGCACGTAGTCCTCGTACGGCGTGGTCCCGCCGAAGTCCAGCTTCGGGGCGACCGGGCACACCTGTTCCATGCGTCAATGATGGAGCGGCTTTCCGCTCACCGGAATGGGCGTCGGCCAGCCCGCGTCGGGTTTCTTCTCAGGTTCGGAAAGCGTTCGGCGCGCTAGCTTGTCGTTCGTGAGAACGGACCTCGACGCGGTCGACTGGGCGCTGGTCGAAGCCCTCCAGGCCGATGCCCGGCTGTCCTACAACGAGCTGGCCCGCAAGGTCGGCGTGTCCCCGCCCACGGTGGCGCAGCGGGTGCGCAGGCTGGAGAACGCGGGCGTGATCACCGGCTACCGCGCGGTGGTCGACCCCACGGCGGTCGGCCGCTCGGTGATCGCCCTGGTGCGGATGAAGTGCTACGGGCCCCGGTGCATCACCGTGCACCCCGAGCTGCTCGACGACTGCCCCGAGGTGGTGGAGGTGGTGCGGCTGACCGGGGACATCTGCTCGGTGGTCAAGGTCGTCACGACCTCGGTCAGCGAGCTGGAGCGGCTGCTCGTGCGCCTGGGCGGGCACGGCGAGACGTCCAGCGCGATGGTGCTGTCGACGCCTATCCCGTGGCGCCCGCTGACAGCCGGGTGAGCGCCTGCCGCACGTGCCCGCCGGTCGCGGTCAGCGCCTCGGCCGCGTCCGGCGCGGGAGAACCGGACAGCAGGTGCACCAGCGCGACCTTGAGGTCGTCGCCCGCCTCCGTGAGCGCGTCGGTGCACTCCCGCTCGTCCAGACCGGTCGCCTCGCTCAGGATGCGCACGGTCCGGCCGCGCAGCTTCGCGTTCGTGGCCCGCACCGACACCATCAGGTTCGAGTAGGTGCGGCCCATCCGCACCATCACGGCCGTGGAGAACGCGGTCAGCACCAGCTTCTGCGAGCTGCCCGCCTTCATCCTGGTCGAGCCCGCGATCGCCTCCGGGCCGGTGTCCACGGTGATCAGCACGTCCACCGGGGCGGGCGGCGCGCTCGGGTTGTTCGACACCAGCGCGGTGCGGGCGCCCAGTTCGTGGGCGGCGGCCAGCGCGCCGAGCACGAACGGGGTGCGGCCGGACGCGGTCACCCCGAGCACGAGGTCGCCCGGTTCGGCGTGCGCGCGGATGCGCTCGGCGCCCGTGGCGGCCTGGTCCTCGGCGTTCTCCACGGCCCGCACCAGCGCCTCCGCGCCGCCCGCGTGGTGGGCGACGAACCAGTCCGGCGGGGTGTTGAACGTGGGCGGCAGCTCGGCCGCGTCCAGCGTGGCGAGCCTGCCGGACGTGCCCGCGCCCACGTAGTGCACCCGGCCGCCGCCGAGCAGCGCGGCCACCGCGAGGTCGGCCGCGCGGGCCAGCTCGGGCAGCACGGCGGCGACCGCGTCCGGGACGCCCCGGTCCTCGGAGTTGATCATCCGCAGGACGTCCAGCGTGGACATCCGGTCGATCTCCCCGGTGCGCGGGTTGCGCGCCTCGGTCGGGGACTCCACCCGCACCACGTCGCTCCGCGCGGTCATCTCCCGGCCTCCCGCCGCCTCCTGCCGTCCGGGCGGGCGCCCAGCCGGTGTCCCGCGACCGCGTCGTAGGTCGCCTCCAGCGCGCTCGTCGCGCTCTCCACGTGGTGCTGCGCGACCCCGATGAACAGGCAGTCGACCACGGTCAGCTGGGCGATGCGGCTGGCCATCGCGCCCGAGCGGAACGTGGTCTCGCGGGCCGCCGTGGTCAGCACGTGGTCGGCGACCTCGCTGATGGGGGAGCGCGGGAAGTTCGTCAGCGCCACCGTGGTCGCGCCGCGCTCGCGCGCCACCCGCAGCGCCTCGACCGTCTCGGTGGTGGAGCCGGTGTGCGAGATGCCCACGGCCACGTCCGCGCCGGTCAGCACGGCGGCCGAGGTGAGCGCGATGTGCGTGTCGTTCCAGGCGAAGCAGGTGCGGCCGATGCGGTGCAGCTTCTGCTGGAGGTCGAAGGCGACGAACGCGCTCGCGCCGAAGCCGTAGACGTCGACCCGGCCCGCACGCGCCACCGCGTCCACCACGGCCTGCAGGGTGTCGACGTTCAGCTGCTCGGCGGTCTCCTCCACGGCGCGGGCGTCGGCGAACGCGACCTTGCCGACCACCTGCCGCAGGTCGTCGCCGGGGCCGATGTCACCGCCGAGGTCCCGGTCGGTGCGGGCGGCGGTGCGCGCGGTGTCGGCGGCCAGCGCGATCCGCAGCTCCGGGTAGCCGCCGACGCCGATCGCCTTGCAGAACCGCGTCACGGTGGTCTCGCTGGTGCCCGCGGACTCGGCCACCTCGGTGATGCTGCGGTGCGCCACGGTCGCCGGGTTGTCGAGCACGACCTTGGCCACCCGCTGCTCCGCCCTGGCCAGGCCGGGGAGCAGGGAGCGGATCTTCACGAGTGGACTGGCGTCGGTGTTCTCGGTGGACACGTGGGAAACTTACTAACCGCATCACGGGCGGTCAACGCAAGTTGCGGGTAACCGCCCTGATCGATAAGAGCCGTTCACCCCCCTTTGTCGGAGGGAAGCCGTTTCCGTTACTAACGGTCCACGGGGCGCCACCCGGAGGCCGTCACCTCGCCCGTTCCGCGCTCGCCGTCCAGCAGCACCCGGCGGCCCGCGACCACCTCGATCGCGTCCACGTACCCGCCCCGCGCGCCGTTCGCGCCGACCCCCGAGCGCACCCACCGCGCGGCCGTGCCGGTCATGGGCAGCTCGATCCGCTCCCACGCGCGCGTCCCGGCCCCGGTGAGCACCCGCAGGTCCCGCCAGCCCGAGCCGTCGAACTCCTGCACGGCGACCGACTCGCCCGCGTCCAGGTCGGTGAACGCGCTGAACCGCAGCACTTTCGGCCCGTCGGGCAGGGCCTTGGTGGTCAGCGTCCCGCCGGGGTCGCCGCGCCACGCCGACCGCCCGCGCACCGGCCCGACCGCGAGCGCCTCGGCCAGCCCGGACGCCACGGCCCGGCGGGCCGGGTTGATCGAGCCGCGGTCGCGGCTCGGGTGCACCCGGTTGGTGAGCAGCAGCGCGATCGACCGGGACGCCGGGTCCAGCACCATCGTGGTGCCGGTGAACCCGGTGTGGCCCGCCGTGCGCGGGGCGGACAGGGCGCCCATGTACCAGCGGGTGTCCAGCTCGAACCCGAGGCCGTGCGCGTTGCCGGGGAACTCGGGCGTCAGGTTGGTGAGCATCCCGGTGACCGACTCCTCGCTGAGGATGCGCCTGCCCCCGTAAGCCCCGCCGTTCAGGATCGCCTGGCCGAGCACGGCCAGCTCGCGGGCCGTGGAGAACACGCCCGCGTGCCCGGCGACGCCGCCCAGCGACCAGGCGTTCTCGTCGTGCACCGAGCCCCGGACGACCCCGCGCGGCGGGGAGGCCTGGAACTCGGTGGCGGCGATCCGGTCGAGCTTCTCCGGCGGCGGGTTGTAACCGGTGTCGACCAGCCCCAGCGGCTCGGTGATCGTCTCGCGCACCAGGGCGTCCAACGGCATCCCGGACACCCGCTCCACCAGCACGCCCAGCGTGATGAGGTTCAGGTCCGAGTACAGGTAGTTCGCGCCAGGCGCGCTGGTGGGCGCGACGTCCATGACCGCCTTGATCCGCGAGTCCCGATCCGGCCACCCCGACCACAGCGGCAGCCACGCGGCCAGCCCGGAGGTGTGCGTGAGCAGCTGCCGAACCGTGATGGCCCCCTTGCCCGCCGCGGCGAACTCCGGCAGGTACTCGGCAACCGGCCGCTCGATCCCGACCCGCCCCAGTTCCGCCTGCCGCACCACCACGATCGAGGTGAACAGCTTCGAGATCGAGGCCAAGTCGAAGATCGTGTCCAGCGCCGCGGGAACCCGCTCGTCCACGGGCAGTTCGCTGCCCCCGTCCGCGTGCCTGACCGCCCACCCGACGGCTTCGTGCCCGACGACCACCCCGTCGTGCGCCATCAGCGTGACCGCACCGGGGAACAGCGGAGCCGCCCCACCGGTGAACCCCCGCACCACTCCCAACGCCCGCCCAACAGGAACCGGGTCCACCCCGACGAGCTCAGGAGCCCCAGCCCGCAACACCGTCCCCGCAGCCGCGAACCCCGCCCGCGGCTGGTCGAACCGGGCACGCGGAACAGTCTCGGCGCTCACCGGCGCCAGGGTGCCCAACAGCAACGCGGTCGTGGCCAGCAGGGCAGGCAACCGCACCCCGAACGTGCCCAACGGCCCGAACCGCCGCGACGCGCCCTCGCCCCGCAAGCCGCGCCACCGCACCACCACCGCGCCCAGCCGGCCAGGCAGGCGCAACACAGCGCTGCCGCTGCCGCTGCCATTGCCGGTGGTGTTGGTGTTGGTAGTGCCGGTGGTAGTGCCAGTGGCGGTACTGGCACTGGCGCTGTTGGCACTGGCCGTGCTGGTACCGGCCGTGTTGGCACCGCTGGCGTTCACCTTGGCTGTGTTGGCACTGGCACTGTTGGCGTTGGCACTGCTGGCGTCGGCGTCGGCGTCGGCGTCGGTGGCGTTGCTGGTGTTGGTGTTGGTATTGCTCAGCCGTGCGGTCGGGTGTGGTGCGGCCGTTGCCAGGTGGGTGGGCAGGCGCATCGCGGGTCCCCTCTACCGGTAGCGCAGGTGGCGGCGGCGCCTCGTGCGGAACGTGGACAGCTCGTCCGACCAGGCGCCCACGACCTCGTCGGCGCCCGCGCCCGCGTCGACCATGCGGCGCAACCGGTCCGAGCCGCTCAGCTTGTCAATCCAGTTATCCAGCCGCCAGGCGAAGACGACTGGGTAGCGGGAGCGGGCCACCACGATCATCTCCACGGCGGTGCGGATCGCGTCGAACCCGCCCGGATCGGTGACCTGCAGCGCGACCCCGGAGCACGCGGTGTTCGCGAACTTGCCGAACCACGGCGTGAAGTGCGCCTCCCGGAACCGCACCCCCGGCAGGCCGCGCGCGTTCAGGTCCTCGGCCCAGCGCCAGTCCAGCCCCGGCGCGCCGATCGTCTCGAACGGCCGAGTCGTGCCCCGCCCCTCCGAGAAGACCAGCCCCTCGAACAGGCAGGTTCCGGGGTAGACGAGCGCGGTGTCGCGGGTCGGCACGTTCGGGCTCGGCGGCACCCACGGCAGCCCGGTGTCCAACCGCGACCGGCGCCACCCCCGAACCTCGACCACCCGCAGGTCCGCCACCGCGCCACCGTCCGACGGCAGGAACTCGGCGTTGAAGAACCCGGCCAGCTCGCCCACCGTCATCCCGTGCTGCTGCACGATCGGCTTGCGCCCCACCCCGGTCGCGTAAGCGGGGTCGAGCTGCGGCCCGTGCGCCTCCCCGCCCACCGGGTTGGGCCGGTCGAGCACGGTGAACCGCGCGCCGACGCGGGCCGCCGCCTGCATCGCCGTGTACATGGACCAGATGTAGGTGTAGAACCGGGCGCCGATGTCGGCGATGTCGAACACCACGTGCTCGACCCCCGCCTTGGTGAGCAGCCCGGCGAGCTTCGCGGCGTCCGCGCCGTACGCGTCGTACACCGGGATGCTCGTGCGCGGATCCAGGTAGTCGCCCTCGGAACCACCGGCCTGAGCCGTGCCCCGAAACCCGTGCTCGGGCCCGAACACGGCCACCGGCGGCACACCCGCCGCGACCATCGAGTCCACGACGTGCGTCTGGTCGACCAGCACACCGGTCGGATTGGTCAACACCCCAACCCGCCGCCCAGCCAACTCACGCCACCCCAGCGCGGCCCACTGCTCCGCCCCGGTCCGCACCACCCCGCTCTGCTCACCACCGCCCTGACCGACGCCGCCCTGACCGCCGTCCTCCGCCCCCACACCCCCCTGAGCCAGACCACTCTGAGCCAGACCACCCGCCCCCGCACGGCCGAACTCCACGCCACCCGGTTCCGCACCCGCCCCACTCGACGCGGCCCCGCCGAACACCGCCGTGCCCACCCCAACCGCCCCGGCGGCCAGGAAGCGCCTCCGCTCCACGAGTCCCCCTCAGCTCACCGCCCGGACCCCGCTCACCAACCCCACCAACCCGTTCACCACCACCACCACCGGCCTCCGATCACCGGCCCCACCAGCCCACTCGCCAACGCCGGCGCTAGTCCCCGACTACCGACCGCACCAGCCTGTTCACCAGTGCCACCGGTCTCCGGTCACCGGTCCCGTCAGCCCGCTCACCAGCTCAACCCGTGCCCTAACGGGTAAGCCACCGGCCCCGGCACGTCCACCGGGAGCCGACCGCCTGGCCGGACCTCCCCGCTCAGCACCCGCGCCACCGATTCCATCGCCACCGCCCCGTACGAGTAGGTCGCGAGCCACGCCTGCGCGTTCGAGTGCCCCACGTCGTACGGGTTCTGCACCGCCACCGCCACCACCGGTTTCCCGCTCGCCACGAGCCGGTCCACCAGCGCGCGCTGCGCGGGTTGCCTGGACAGCGCGTTGGTCAGCACCACCACCGCGCCCACCCCGCCCGCCGAGGACACCGCCCCGGCGATCTGCTGCTCGTTCGGCGCCGACCCGGTCACCACGACCTGGGTCGTCGCCCCGCGCGCCCGGAGCCGCTCGGCCAGCGCCGCCGTCGTCGCCTCGCCCCAGCCCGTCACCAGCACCGACCCCGGCAGCCGCCCGGCCCGCACCACACCCGCGTCGTCCCGCACCACCGTCACCGCCCGGTCCGCGACCTCCTGCGCCTGCGCGAGCCGGTCCGGCGTGCCCACCACCGGGTTCGGCGGCACCGGCAACACCGGCAGCGCGCCGCGCAGGAACTTCATCCGCAGCACCCGCAGCACGCTCTGGTCGATCCGCCGCTCCGACAGCTCGCCCGCGCGCACCGCCGCCACCACGGCGTCGATCGCCTCGCCCAGCTTCACCGGCATCAGCAGCTGGTCGACCCCGGCCTTGAGCGCCAGCACCGGGATCTCCGCGTCGGTGTGCAGCTGCCGCACGCCCGCCATCGCCAGCGAGTCGGTGATCACCACGCCGTCGTAGCCCAGCTCCTCGCGCAGCAGCCCGGTCACCACCGGCTTGGACAGCGTCGCGGGCTCCCCCGACGGGTCGATCGCGGGCATCCGGATGTGCGCGGTCATGATCGAGTCGACGCCCGCCGCGATCGCCGCCCGGAACGGCTTCGCGTCCACCTCGCGCCACTGCTCCACGGTGCGGTCCACGGTCGGCAGGCTGGTGTGGCTGTCGTCGGCCGTGTCGCCGTGGCCGGGGAAGTGCTTGGCCGCCGCCGACACCGCCGACCGCGACAGGTGCCGCTGCTGGTAGCCGCGCACCTGCGCCGCCACCATCGTGGCCGCCAGGTCCGGGTCCGAGGAGAACGACCGCACCCCGATCACCGGGTTCGCCGGGTTGGAGTTCACGTCCGCGTCCGGCGCGAAGTTCTGCGTGATGCCCAGCGCCCGCAGCTCGCGCGCGGTCACCGACGCCGCCCGCTCGGCCGCCCGCTCGTCCCGGCCCGCGCCCAGCGCCATGCTGCCGGGGAACTGGGTCAGCGGCGGCCCGATCCTGGTCACGATGCCCATCTCCTGGTCGGTGGAGATGGTCAGCGGGACGCGCGAGGCCTGCTGCAGGCCGTTGGACAGCGCGGCGATCTGCGGGGGCGTGTCGATGTTGTCGTAGCTGGAGTTGTTGAAGTAGATGACGCCGCCGGGGCGGTACCTGGCCACCACCTGGGCCGGGGTGTCGACGCCGAAGTCCCGCAGGTTGCCGGGGTGGACCTCGTCGGCGGACTGCCCGTGCACGTAGGTGACGAACAGCTGGCCGACCTTCTCCTCCAGCGACATGCCGCGCACCAGCGAGGTCACCGACTGCGGCGCGGGCGGTTCGGGTCGCGCGGCGTGCGCGCTCGGGAGGGCTGCGGTCGACGACGCGACCACGGCCGCGGTCAGGAGGGTGCGGCTGAGGCGGTGCACGGTGGCCTCCCCACTTCGGAAATCTCCCACGTCCTGGTCACCTGTCCCGGAAGTTACCCACGTCACGGAGGTGGGTCAACGAATGGCGTTGCGTGACCATCGTCCGGCGGCGGACCGGTTGTTCGGGAGCCCCCTGGGGTCGCCACGTTCGGGTGAACTTCGTGCTGGGCCATCCGCAGTGCCCCCCGTGGTGCCCTCCGCAGTGCCCTCCGCAGGACCGTCCACCGAACCGTCCCCGACGCGCAAAAAAGCGGGACCCCGTGCTCCAGCACGGGGTCCCGCTCAACGGCGCGGGCTGTCGAGTTACCAAGCGTGCAACTCGTGTCGTATCACCCTGGTCCTCGGCGTCCGGCGTCCCGGTACGCAGGCCCTAGACGACAAGCCTCCCGCGGCGTGCTGCGCGTGGGTGCTCGAAGTCCGCGCACGGAGCTCCGCCGGGGTGAGCAGGGCTTCTCTTCCGCCCCGCCCCTGGCCGACCCGAGGTCCGCACTTCCTTTCTAGTGCGTGTCGGCCGTCACATCAAGGGCTCGATGGGGTGCACCGCTCCAGTCGCGGAGCGTGTCCGGTCGACTTCGCCGCCGCCGCGGGGTAGTGCGGATCAGCTCCGCCGCCGCCTGCGCAGCCCGTACCAGGCGGCGCCCGCGGCGACCGTCGCGCCCAGCCCGATCGCGGTCACCGCCACCGCCGCGCCGGACGGCCGGGGGATGCGCGCCCGCAGCGACACCGGGTCCGTGAACGCCAGCACCGGCCACCCGCGCTGGGTCGCGGCCTTGCGCAGCCCCCGGTCCGGGTTGACCGCCGTCGGGTGCCCGACCGCCTCCAGCAGCGGCAGGTCGCTCACCGAGTCCGAGTAGGCGTGGCAGCGCTCCAGGTCGTAGCCGCGCTCCGCGGCGAGCTGCTTGACCATGACGGCCTTGTTCTCGCCCGCGCAGTAGAAGTCCACCTCGCCGGAGTACCGGCCGGAGGACGTCACCATCCGGGTGCCCACGCTCAGGTCGGCGCCGACCATCTGGGCGATCGGGGACACCAGCTCCTCGCCGGACGCGGACACCACGACCACGTCGTGCCCCTGCGCCTTGTGGTCGGAGATGAGCTGCGTCGCCTCCTTGTAGACGAGCGGGTCGACGATGTCGTGCAGCGTCTCCTCCACGATCGAGCGGACCTGCTCCACGTCCCAGCCGGAGCAGAGCGCGGTGATGTGGGAGCGCATCCGGTCCATCTGGTCGTCGTCGGCGCCCGCGAGCATGAAGACGAACTGCGCGTAGGCGCTCTTGAGCACCGCCCGGCGGTTGATCAAGCCCTCCTGGAAGAAGGGCCTGCTGAACGCGAGGGTGCTCGACTTGGCGATGACGGTCTTGTCCAGGTCGAAGAACGCGGCGACTCGGGTGCCCTCGGCGGCTGGATCGGTCACGGGGGCCAGCTTAGGGGTGGTCGCCCGCCGCCGAATGGAGGCCGCTGTTCGGCGTTTTACGAACCGAGTGTGGTGCGGTCTCCCGAAATTTCTGCGTCCCTCTCTCGGAAGACACGCATGACTGACGTCTGTGGGGATACAGTAGAGCGGTCCGGCTCGACCGGACAGGTTCAGTCCGACCCCCCGGGACTGAACCAATGACGACCCCCGTCCCTCCCCCCTGGCGGGGGTCGTCCCATGTCCGGGGTCAGGTGGCCGCCTCCGCGAACCTGATCTCCTCCCGGTTCTCCCGCGCTTCCCCGGCCTCCCGCCGCGCGCGCTCGCGCGCCCACGTCGCGGTACACCCCGGCGGCTTCTCCCGCACGTGAGCGGCGCGAGTTGTCCACAGGCCGTCCGGTTGTCCACATGTTGATCATGCGCCCGTTGTGTCCTCGCTCACCGGGGACGACCGTTCTCCACGTGGGCTTCGACGAGAGCGGGGAGCGGGACGTGGGGCGATCGGTGGTCCTGGTGGACGGGGCGGAGCTGCTGGACGAGGTGCTGCGGCTGGCGGCCGTCGCCGAGTGCGAGCTGGAGCGGGTGGTGGACGTGACCGCCCTGCGCGGCCGGTGGCACGACGCGCCGGTGGTGCTGCTGGACGAGCGCGCGGTGGTGGCGTGCGCTGCGGCTGGGCTGCCGCGCAGACCGGGGGTCCTGCTGGTGTCGACCGGTCCGCCGGGCGAGCTGACCTGGCCCAGGGCGGTCGAGCTGGGCGTGGAGCGGGCGGTGTCGGCGGACGCCGGGCTGGTGGCGCTGCTGCGCGACGCGACCGAGGTGGCGCCGGAGGCCGGGCGGGTGCTGGCCGTGCTCGGCGGCCGGGGCGGTGCGGGCGCGTCGGTGCTCGCGGCGGCCGTGGCCAGGGCCGTCGCCGCCTCGGGCGGTCCGTCGCTGCTGGTCGACTGCGACCCGCTGGGCGGCGGCCTCGACCTCGCGCTGGGCGCCGAGACCACCGCGGGGATGCGCTGGTCCGACCTCGACCTGTCCGGCCGGGTCCCGGCCGCCGCGCTGCGCCAGGTGCTGCCCGCGTGCGGCGGGGTGCGGGTGCTGTCCTGCGGCCGGGACGGCGAGGGGCCGGGCGCGGGCGCGGTGGCGTCCGTGGTCGAGGCGGGCCGCAGGTCGGGGCAGGTGGTGGTGTGCGACCTGCCCCGCCAGCGGACCCCGGCGGCGGACGCGGCCCTGGACCGCG
>NZ_JBQGCX010000348.1:0-2286 GCF_052038725.1 Actinosynnema sp. | reverse complement strand
CATCACGGGAGGCTCCTCGGGGTGGGCCTTGGGTCCGGCTGTGGTGTTCGGGGTGGGCGCGGAGACCGCGCGCTCGGCGTCACGGCTGCTCCGGCGGACGTCCGACCCTCGGTGCGGCGGAGCGACGGGGCGCGTCCGACCACAGCGGGAGAATATGCTCCCGACCCGCCCCGAATGGCCCATTCGGAGGGGTGATCATCCGATCGTGAATGCCTTTCACTCGACAGTGTGATGCGTTCTCGGCAATAGGTCGTTTGGGTATTTCCCCGCGCGGTGGACCACGGCGCGAAACCGACGTCCGGCCGCGCGCGGACGCCGCCGGGCGGAGCAGTCAGCGGCGACCGCGAGGACCAAGCGCACGGGCTTTCCGCAGTCGGAAACCCCTGCGGGGTAACGGGACGCCGACCAGCGCGCCCCACCGCCCCCGAGCCGTCACCAGCGCGGACAGGAGCACCGGTGATTCCGACGACGAATTCTGTGAAATCCACGTGAAAGCCGTGCACGCGCAGAGAGCATCGGCGCGGCGAACGGGGACCAGCATCGCCCGAACGGGTCAGAAAGGCGAAAACCCCGGTGACGGGCGCCGATCGCGCGGCGCCGATCACCGGGGCTCGTGCACGGGCGCGGGGTCGACCCACCCGCGCCGGAACGGGTCAGGGCGCGGGGACCCGGATCTCCAGCGGCTCGAACGGCTCACCGGCCTGGTACACGTCGTTGAACAGCTCGACGCCCTCCGGCGCGAGCACCACGTCGCTCGCGCTCCAGGCCGACTCGCCGGGCCCGGCGTCGAGCGGCACGGCGGTGAACGTGACCAGCCTGGTCCGCTCCTCGGACTTCAGGTACGGGTCGGCGATGGTCAGCTCCGCCTTGCCGTCCCGGATGGTCACCTCGGGGTCGGCGATGCGCACGTACAACATGCCGAAGTGGCCCGCGAACCGCACGTCGCCCCGGAAGGGCAGCACGAGCGCGCCGTCCACCTCGCGCGGCTCACCGGCCTCGTAGCGGATCTCGCCGCCCTCCAGGGGGTGCGCGCCCTCGCCCGCGCCCGCGCGGCCGTCGGGCATCCGCAGCACGTAGTCGACGAAGCTGCGCTTGATCGCCCAGCGCAGGCCCGGTCCCCCGGTCTCGTCCACCACGCCGTCCTGCTCGGCCACCACTGCCTCCCGCCGCGAAAGTCCACCAGCCCAACCGACCCTACGCCGCCCGGACGCGCGCCGGGGGCCCGTTCCGCGTCACCGGGACGGACCCCCGAACCACCGGGCGAGCCGCCGGGGACCGGCTCAGCCCTTCTTCTCCTCGGCCACCAGCACCGGCTCCACCGGGTCCGCGACCGCGGCGGGAGCGTCGTCGGCGGCCTTGCGCGCGGTGACGCCGTAGGCGCCCACCAGCGCGGCCAGCAGGCCGAACCCGGCCAGCACCGGCCACACGCCGCGCCCGATGCCCAGGAACAGCATCCCGCCCAGCACCGGGCCGATCGCCGAGCCGAGGCCGAACACGAACTGGAAGCTGCCGATGTACCGGCTCTTGAGGTGCGCGGGACCGGCCATGCCGGGGTAGGCGAACACCACGGGCCCGCCGATGATCTCGCCGAGCGTCCACACCAGGGTGCCGATGACGATCACGGCGGGGCCGAGCGGCAGGCCGTAGAGCGCGTACCCGACGGCGACGAGCGAGGAGGAGGTGAGCACGACCAGGCGCGGCTTGAGGCGCTGGGTCTTCTTGGTGACCAGCAGCTCCAGCAGGATCACCGCGCCGCCGTTGAGCGAGACCGCCAGGGTGTACCAGAACACCGGCACCCCGGACGCCTGCACGTCCAGCGGCAGCGTGGACATGTACTGCACGTACAGGATGGAGTTGAAGAACATCCCGAGCAGGTAGCAGAGGTACCGGCCGTCCTTGAACAGCTCCAGGTAGCTGCCCGCGGGCGCGGCGCCGTCCTCCTCGGCGCCGCCGCGGCCGGACAGCTCGCGCTCGCGCGCCTTGGTGGGCAGCGCCACGGCGGCCAGCAGCGCGTAGGCGAGCGCGACCAGCGCCTCGCCCCAGAACAGCAGGTGGTAGCTCTCGCCGCCGAGGTGGAACAGGCCGAAGCCGATCAGCGGGGCCGCCGTGGTGCCCAGGTTCAGGCCGAACCGGTACATGGCGAAGGTCATGACCTGGCGGTCGTCGCTGGTCAGCTCGGACAGCAGGGTCGCCGACGCCGGGCGGTAGACCTGGCTGACGGCGGCCACGACGACGATCGCGACGATCAGCGAGCCGTAGTTGGGCAGGTACAGCAGCGAGCCGATC
>NZ_JBQGCX010000347.1:0-3756 GCF_052038725.1 Actinosynnema sp. | reverse complement strand
GACGGTGCGCCCGTCGCACCCGGCACCCCGGTCGTCGAGCTGGAGACCTCCAAGGCGGTCGAGGAACTGCTCTGCGAGCACGCCGGTTTCCTGCGCGCGCACGTCGAGGTCGGGACGGAGGTGCCCGTGGGCGCCCACCTGGCCACGATCTCCCCCCGAGCGCCGGAACCCGCCGACGAGCCCGCGCCTGATGCCGGGGGCGAGCGGTTCACGGCCCCTGGAACCGCGTCCGACCGGGCGGCCGGAGCCGCACCCGCAGGCACCGCCGCCGCGCTCCCCACCGCCACGTCCGACCTGGCGCCCCTGGGCGCCGCCCACCCGCCCGCGGCCACCGCCCGCACCCACCTGCTCGACCGCGTCCAGCAGGGCACCGCGGCGGTCGTCGCCCGCGCCCACCGGGAGGTCCCGGCGGCCTTCACCGCCGTGGAGGTCCGCGTCGACCGGCTCCTGGACCGGCTGGCCCGCTTCTCCAGCGACCACGACGCCGAGGTCGGCATCACCGAGGCGCTGGTCAAGGCCGTCGCCGCCGCCCACCCCGAGTTCGGGCTCCTGTTCGGCTCCCTCGTCGACGACCGCACCGTCGCGCTCGCGCCCACCCCCCACGTCGCGATCACCATGGACGCGGGCAAGGGCCTCTACACCCCGGTCGTCCGCGACTGCGCCGACCGCCCGCTGATCGACCTCGCGGACGACATCATGGACCTGCGGGTGAAGGCGGTCCGGGGCTCGTTCTCCGCCGCCGAGCTCACCGGGGCCACGATCACGATCTCCCTCAACACCGGCGACGACGTCCTGCTCGCCGTGCCCATCGTCATGTGGCCCCAGCTGGCCATGGTCTCCCTGAGCGCCACGCGCACCCGCCTCGACCTGGTCGACGGCGAACTCCGGCAGAGCCGGGTGGTCACCCTCGGGCTGGCCTACGACCACCGCGCGATCAACGGCCGCGAAGCCTCGGAGTTCCTGCGCGCCGTCGCCGACAGCCTGCGCGAGCCCGAGCGCATCGACGAGCTCCTCGACTAGGAGAGCCCCGTGGACCACGGCATCACCGCCCTCGCCACCGCACTGGGCGACCCCGTCGCCGTCCGGGACGTGGTCGCCGACTACACCGACGACGTCGAGCGCGTCCTCGGGTACGGCTACCGCACCGTCCACCGCGCCCCGGACGACGTCGGGGTGACCGACCTGGCCGTCCGCGCGGGTGGCCGGGCCCTGGACCTGGCGGGCGTGCGCCCCCACGAGGTCGACCTGCTCGTGCTCGCCCTGACCGACCTGGCCGACTACCTCTACTGGGACGCCGCCGCGGCCACCGCCCACCGGCTCGGGCTGCGCCGCGCCGAGGCCGTCCTGGTCGACCAGGGGTGCGCGGGCGGGGTCACCGCGCTGGACACCACCGCGGGGCGCTTCGCCACCCACCCCGACTACACCACGGCGCTGGTCGTGGGCGCCTGCCGCGTCGTCGAGCCCTACTGGAACCGGCTCGGCACGCACTCCCTGCTGTTCTCCGACGGGGCCGCCGCCGCCGTCGCCGTGCGCGGAGCCCCGACCCTGAGGTGGCGCGCCTGCCACACCGAGTCGGACGGCCGCTACGCCGACTTCTTCCGCATGGACCTGGGCGGCGGCGCCCACCCGTTCACACCGGGCGGCCCCGCCCCCGAGGTGCGCGACGCCTGGGACGTCATGGACCACTTCGGCTACGACGCCGACCGCTTCACCGGTTTCGCCGAGGAGGTCGACGACCGCACCGCCCGCGCGGTGCACCGCGCCTGCGCGCGCGCCGGGTGCGCCGAGGAGGACCTGGCCCGGCTGGTGCTGCTCAACGACAACCCGAAGGTGCTCAGGGCGCAGGCGGAGCTGATCGGCGTCCCGGTCGAGCGCACCAACCTGGCGCTGGCCGCCGAGCACGGCCACCTCGGCGCCGCGGATCACCTGTTCGGCCTGGCCGACCTGTGGAGCAGCGGCGCGCTGAACCCCGGTGACCTCGTCGCGCTGGCCGCCAACGGGCGCGGGATGCACTGGTCCTGCGCGGTGCTCCAGGCCTGAGCCCCGGCCGCTCCCGGCCCTCCTCAGCCCCGGACGTCCTTGCGGCCGAACCACCACACCGCCGCTGTCGCGAACACCGCCGCGTACACCGAGGACACCAGCAACCCCTCGGCCACCCCGTCCCAGTGGGGCCGGGTGGCCACGACGTCCATCCAGGACCACGACCGGTGGGTCGGCAGGAACTCCCGCACCGATCCCAGCGCGCCCACCTGGTCCAGGATCTGCGACACCATGGTTGCCAGCACCGCGCCTCCCACCGCCCCCAGCGGCACGTCCGTCGCCACCGACAGCAGCAGCGCCAGCGCCGCCACCCACGACAGCTGCGCCACCGAGTACAGCACCGCCACCCCCAGCAGGGGCAGGCTCCGCGCGAACGACACCGTGTCCCCGGTCGGGCTGGTCAGGTCGCCGAGCCCGTACCACGCCACCCCGGCGGTGAGCGCCGTCAGCGGCAGCACCGCCAACGACGCCGCCGACAGCACCGCAGCCACCAGCGCCTTGCGGGCCAGCAGCGCGCCCCGCCCCACCGGCACCGCCAGCAGGTACTTCAGACTGCCCCGAGCCGCCTCGCCCGCCACCGCGTCGCCGAAGAACAGCGCCACGGTGACGGGTTGCAGGTAGGTGCCCGCCACGAACAGGCAGAACACCACGAAGTTGGCCGCACCGCTGGCCGCGAGCTCCGAGTAGTCCACCACCCCCGGCTCGGTCCGCTCGCCGCCGAGCGCGAACGACACCAGCAGCACCAGCGGCACCGCCGAGGACAGCGCCAGCACCAGCGCCGTGCGCCGCCTGCGCAACTGCCTGCGCAGCTCCACCCGCACCCGCAGCGCCCCGGCGGGCCGGAAACCCTCTGCCGCGCCGTTCACGAGGCGCCCTCCTCCACGTGCCGCAGGAACACGTCCTCCAGGTTGTGCCTGGGCCCGGCCCGGTCCACCGCCACGCCCGTGCCCACCAGCGCGGCCACCGCCTCGGCGCGCGGCACCGCTCCCAGGTCGACGTGCACCTCGGACCCGGCCACCCGCACCCGCGCCACCCCCGGCAGCGCGCCGAGGACCCCGGCGGCCCGCTCCGGCGAGTCCACGGTGAACCCGGCTCTCCCGCCGTCCGCGACGACCGCCGCCACCGGCCCGTGCGCCAGCACCCTGCCCCGGTTCACCACCACGACGTGCGTGGCGGTCTGCTCTACCTCGGCGAGCAGGTGCGAGGACAGCAGCACCGTCCGCCCGGTCGTCGCGTACCGGCGCAGCACCTCCCGCAGCCGGGTGATCTGGGCCGGGTCCAGCCCATTGGTGGGCTCGTCCAGCACCAGCAGGTCGGGCAGCCCCAGCACCGCTCGGGCGATGGCCAGGCGCTGGCGCATCCCCTGGCTGTAGGAGCCGACCTTGCGGTCCAGCGCCTCGCCCAGCCCCGCCACCTCCACCGCCTCGGCCAGGTGCGCCAACCGCTCCGGCCTGCCCGTGGTCGCCCAGTGCAGGCGCAGGTTCTCCGCGCCGGTGAGCTCCGGCAGGAAACCGGCCCCCTCCACGAAGGCGCCCACCCGCGACAGCACCGGCGCGCCTGGCCGCACCCGGTGCCCGAAGACCCGGATCACGCCCTCGGTGGGGGTGGTCAGCCCCAGCAGCGCGCACAGCGTGGTGCTCTTGCCCGCGCCGTTCGGGCCCAGCAGCGCGACCACCTGGCCGCGTTCGGCCCGCAGGTCCAGCCCGTCGACCGCGG
>NZ_JBQGCX010000346.1:0-5075 GCF_052038725.1 Actinosynnema sp. | reverse complement strand
CGAGCGGTACCGCGCCTACGAGGAGGCCGCCGACCGCGGTGAGATCCGGGTGCACCGCAGGGTGCGCGCGGTCGACCTGTGGCGGCGGATGCTGACGGTGCTGTTCGAGACCGGGCACCCGTGGATCACCTTCAAGGACCCATGCAACATCCGCTCGCCGCAGCAGCACGTGGGCGTGGTGCACTCGTCGAACCTGTGCACCGAGATCACCCTGAACACCAGCGCGGACGAGGTCGCCGTTTGCAACCTCGGGTCGATCAACCTGGCCAACCACGTGACGTCCTCGGGTCTGGACCGGGACCGGTTGGCGCGCACCACCCGCACCGCCGTGCGGATGCTCGACAACGTCATCGACATCAACTTCTACACCATCCCCGAGGCGCGCCGCTCCAACCTGCGGCACCGGCCGGTGGGCCTCGGGCTGATGGGGTTCGCGGACGCGCTGTTCGTCCAGCGGATCCCTTACGCCTCAAGCGAAGCGGTGCAGTTCGCGGACCTGAGCATGGAGCTGATCAGCTTCCACGCGCTGGACGCGTCCGCCGACCTGGCCGCCGAGCGCGGCTCGTACGAGTCGTTCGAGGGTTCGCTGTGGAGCCGGGGCGTGCTGCCGATCGACTCCATCGCGCTGCTGGCCGACGCGCGTGGTGGCGACCTCGACATGGACACCTCCGCCACGCTGGACTGGTCCGGGCTGCGGGCCAAGGCGCGCGCGGGGATGCGCAACTCCAACGTCATGGCGATCGCGCCCACCGCGACGATCTCCAACATCTGCGGCGTCGGCCAGTCCGTCGAACCGCTGTACCGCAACCTGTTCGTCAAGGCGAACATGTCCGGGGACTTCACCGTGCTCAACCGGTACCTCGTCGCGGACCTGAAGGCGCGTGGGCTGTGGGACGCGGCGATGGTGTCGGACCTGAAGTACTTCGACGGCTCGCTCGCCGCGGTCGACCGGGTGCCCGCCGACCTGAAGGCGTTGTACGCCACCGCGTTCGAGGTCTCCTCGAACTGGCTGATCGAGGCCGCGTCGCGCAGGCAGAAGTGGATCGACCAGGCGCAGTCGCTGAACCTGTACCTGGCCTCGCCCAGCGGTCGGGCGCTGGACGAGCTGTACCGGTCGGCCTGGCGCAAGGGGCTCAAGACCACCTACTACCTGCGCGCCACGGCGGCAACCAGCGTGGAGAAGTCCACGCTGAGCGGCACCGACGGCAAGCTCACCGGCGTCGCGCTGCCGCCCGCGCCGGTTCCCGCCCCCGTTCCCGAGCCGGTGCTGCCCGCCGGGGGCGCGGCCTGCTCCATCACCGACCCCGACTGCGAGGCCTGCCAGTGACCACCACCCCCGACGCCGCCGACACCACGGGCCTGGGCGAGATCGAGCGCGGCGCGGGCCGCGTGCACGTCGACGACAAGGCGATGATCAACGCCCGCGCCGACGTGAACCAGCTCCTGCCGCTGAAGTACCACTGGGCGTGGGAGAAGTACCTCGCGGGCTGCGCGAACCACTGGATGCCCACCGAGGTGTCCATGCAGGCCGACATCGCCCTGTGGCGCTCCCCGAACGGCCTGACCGCCGACGAGCGGCACGCGATCAAGCGCAACCTCGGCTTCTTCGCGACCTCGGAGTCGTTGGTGGCCAACAACGTCGTGCTCGCGGTGTACCGCAACATCACCAACCCCGAGTGCCGCCAGTACCTGCTGCGCCAGGCGTTCGAGGAGGCGGTGCACACCCACACCTTCGAGTACATCTGCTCCTCGCTCGGCCTCGACGAGGGCGAGCTGTTCAACATGTACCGCGAGGTGCCGTCGATCACCGACAAGGCCGCGTGGGCGCTGAAGTACACGAAGTCGTTGGAGGACCCGGAGTTCCGCACCGGAACGCCCGAGGCGGACCAGGCGTTCCTGCGTGACCTGGTGGCGTTCTACGTGGTGTTCGAGGGCATGTGGTTCTACACCGGGTTCGCGCAGATCCTGTCCCTGGGGCGGCGCAACAAGATGGTGGGCGTCGCCGAGCAGTACCAGTACATCCTGCGCGACGAGTCGATCCACCTGAACTTCGGCATCGACGCGATCAACCAGATCAAGATCGAGAACCCGCACCTGTGGGGCGAGGCGTTCCAGGCCGAGGTGCGCACGATGCTCGCCGAGGCGTGCGAGCTGGAGATCGCCTACGGCCGCGACACCATGCCGAACGGGCTGCTCGGGCTCAACGCCGAGCTGTGCGAGCGGTACATGCGGTTCATCACCAACCGCAGGTGCGCGCAGCTGGGGCTGGAGCCGGTGTTCGCGGCGACCGAGAACCCGTTCCCGTGGATGTCGGAGGCGGTGGACCTGAAGAAGGAGAAGAACTTCTTCGAGACCAGGGTCACCGAGTACGCCTCCGGCGGCACGCTCGACTGGGACTGAGCTGCTCCGGTCCGGTCCGGTCCGGTGGCCTGAGCCGGGCGGGGCCGTCGCCTTCGGGTGGCGGCCCCGCCGCGTCCCGCAGGGCGGACCGGGGGAGTGGTCCGCCCGCGTTGCTGCCAATAATGTGCAACAGCCACTCAAGTGCAACTGGAGGGAGGGGCGCCGTGGCGACCACCCGCGTCACCCGTGCCACCCGCGCGACCCGGCTCCGCTCGGGAACGGCCCTGCTCGGGCCCGCGTTCGTCGCGGCCATCGCCTACGTCGACCCCGGCAACGTCGCCACGAACACCGCCGCCGGGGCCCGGTACGGGTTCCTGCTGGTCTGGGTGCTGGTGGCGGCGAACGTCATGGCCGGGTTGGTCCAGACCCTCTCCGCCAAGCTCGGCCTGGTCACCGGCTGCTCGCTGCCCGAGGCGGTGCGCGACGGCCTGTCCAGGCCCGCGCGGCTGGCCTACTGGGCGCAGGCCGAGGGCGTGGCCGCGGCCACCGACCTGGCCGAGGTGGTCGGCGGCGCGATCGCGCTGAACCTGCTGTTCGACCTCCCGCTGCTGCTCGGCGGGGTGATCACCGGCGTGGTGTCGACGGTCCTGCTGGTGCTGCGCGACCGCGGCGGGCAGCGCGCGTTCGAGCGGGTGATCACCGGGATGCTGCTGGTCATCGCCATCGGCTTCGCCGCGGGCCTCCTGCTCTCCCCGCCGCCAGCCGAGGCGCTGGGCGGGCTCGTGCCGCGCTTCGACGGGGTGGACAGCGTGGTGCTGGCGGCCGGGATGCTCGGCGCCACGGTCATGCCGCACGCGGTGTACGTGCACTCGGCGCTGGCCCGCGACCGGCACGGCCGCACCACCGGCGACGCCCTGCGCCGCCTGCTGGCGGCCACGCGGGTGGACGTGGTGCTGGCGATGGTCGTGGCGGGCGCGGTGAACCTGGCCCTGCTCCTGCTCGCGGCCACCGCGCTGCGCGACGTGCCCGGCCTGGACGGCCTCGACCAGGTGCACGCGGCCATCGGCGACGCCCTCGGTGGCGGGGTGGCGCTGCTGTTCGCGGTGGGCCTGCTGGCGTCGGGGCTGGCGTCGACGGCGGTCGGGTCGTACTCGGGGGCGGTGGTGCTGGAGGGCCTGCTCGACGTGCGCGTCTCCCCGCTGACCAGGCGCCTGGTGACGCTGGCGCCCGCGCTGCTGGTGCTCGCGGTGGGCGTGGACCCGACGCGGGCGCTGGTGTGGTCGCAGGTGGTCCTCTCGTTCGGCATCCCGTTCGCGCTGGCGCCGCTGGTGCGGCTGACCTCGTCGCGGGCGGTGATGGGGGAGCACGTGAACGGGCGCGGCACGGTGGTGGCCGCGTGGGGCGCGGCGGTGGCGGTGATCGCGCTGAACGCGGTGCTGCTGGTGCTGCTGGCGATCGGCTGAGGGGCGCCGGGACGCGCTTGTCCCCCGTCCCGCCCTCCCGCCACCACTTTCGTCGCCACCCACCCAGGTGACCGCCACCGTCCACACCGGACCAATCACCGGAAAGTGTCCGTTCACCGATCCCCTCCGACGGGGAATTCTGATCCGGGACATCAGGTGGTGAAAGGACCAGTGGCATGGCGACCTTCCTGCACCGGCTCGGCTCGGCCTCGTACCGGAACCGGGGGGCGGTGGTGTTCGCCTGGCTCGTGCTGCTGATCGGGCTCGGGGTCGGGTCCGCGGTGTTCGCGGGCAAGACCGTCACCACGTTCTCCATCCCCGGACAGGAGTCCACGACCGCCCTGGAGCGGATGCGGGCCGAGTTCGGCAGCGGGCCCTCCGGGGCGTCCGCGCAGGTCGTGGTGCGCGCGCCCGAGGGCGCCCGGATCACCGACCAGGTGATCGCGGGCCGGGTCACCACGCTCGTCGGCGCGCTCAACAAGCTCCCCGGCGTCGTCTCGGCGACCAACCCGCTCAACCCGGCCGCCCCCGTCGTCTCCGCCGACCAGGCCGTCGCCTACAGCACCGTCACCTACGAGGCCCAGGCCCCCGACATCACCGACGAGCAGCGCGCGGCCCTGCTCGACGCCCTCGACGGGGCCCGGCAGGACGGGCTCACGGTCGAGGTCACCGGCGAGGCCACCAGGGAGGTCGTCGGGATCGGCGGACCGGCCGAGGTCGTCGGCGTCGTGGTCGCCCTGCTCGTGCTGGCCCTGACCTACGGCTCCCTGGTCACGGCGGGCATGAACATGCTCACCGCCGTCGTCGGCGTCGGCATCGGCGCGCTCGGCATCACCCTGCTCACCGGGTTCGCCGAGCTCCAGTCGACCACCCCGGTCCTGGCCGTCATGCTGGGCCTGGCGGTCGGCATCGACTACGCGCTGTTCATCGTCACCCGCTTCCGCCACGAGCTGCTCGACGGCCGCGACGTGCCCTCCGCCATCGCGATGGCCGTCGGCACCGCCGGGTCCGCCGTGGTCACGGCGGGCATCACCGTCGTCATCGCCCTGACCGGCCTGGCCGTCGCGGGCATCCCGTTCCTCACCGAGATGGGCGTGGCCGCCGCCGCCACCGTGGTGGTCGCCGTGCTCATCGCGGTCACCCTGGTGCCCGCCGCGCTCGGCTTCATCGGCCGCCGCGCCCTGCCGCGCCGCCTGCGCTCGGGCGCCCGCCCGGTCGACCGGGGCGTCTACCGCCGCTGGGCCGCCGCCACCACGAGGAACCGCTGGCCGG
>NZ_JBQGCX010000345.1:0-2751 GCF_052038725.1 Actinosynnema sp. | reverse complement strand
GTCGCCGACGAGCACAGCGCGAACAGCGCGAGGTCGTGCCCGGCGGTGGCCCGGTGCAGCCACCAGGCGCCCGACACCGCGGCGCGGAACACCTCGTCCAGCGCGTCCGGGCGGGTCCCGGCGAGCGCGTCCTCGGCGGTGGCGCCCGCCGCGTGCACGACCCCGCGCCGCGGGAAGGCGTCCGGCACGTGCTCCAGCAGCGCCTCCACCTGGGCGCGCTCGCCCACGTCGCAGGGCAGGACCCGCACGCGGGCGCCCGCGACCTCCAGCTCCGCCACCAGTTCCGCCGCTCCCGGCGCGTCCGGGCCGCGCCGCGAGGCCAGCAGCAGCGACCGCACGCCGCGCCGGGTCACCAGGAACCGCGCGAGGGCCGAGCCGAGCGCGCCGGTGCCGCCGGTGACCAGCACCGTGCCGCCGGAGAGGTCGACGGCGGACGACCCGACCGCGACCTCGGTCCACTGCGGACGGAGAACCGCGCCGCCCCGGACCGCGGCCTCCCGCTCCCCCGAGGCG
This sequence comes from Actinosynnema sp., assembly GCF_052038725.1. Lineage (NCBI taxonomy): Bacteria > Bacillati > Actinomycetota > Actinomycetes > Pseudonocardiales > Pseudonocardiaceae > Actinosynnema > Actinosynnema sp. The sequence goes on along the minus strand of NZ_JBQGCX010000345.1, from coordinate 2,238 downwards.
ATCACCCGCACCAGCCGCTCGGGCACGGCGGACCCGTCCACGTCCACGAGCGCGACCCGCTCCGGGTGCTCGACCCGCGCCGACCGGACCGCGCCCCACACCGGGGCGTCCACGAGCCCGGTGGTGGTGGCGTTCCCGGTGACCACCACCAGGCGCGCCCCGGCCCACCTCGGCTCGTCCAGCCACCACCGCAGCAGCGCCAGCACCTCGTGCGCGACCAGGCGCGCCCCCTGCACCGGATCGCCCTGCCTGGCGGCGGAGACGCGCACCGCGACGTGGTCGGGCGCGCAGGCCGGGTCCCGCTCCAGCGCGGCCAGGTCCGGGTACCGCTCGCCGGGCAGGTCCCAGTCCAGCCCGACGAACGCCCAGGTCCCCGGCTCGCCGCCGTCCGGCGCGGGAACCCACTCGGGGCGGCGCAGCTCCCCGCCCGGCTCCCCGGCGCGGCAGGGCACCCGCTGGAACGGGTAGGTGGGCAGGTCCACGCGCCGCGCGCCGCTGCCGTCGAACACCGCGGCCCAGTCCACCGCCACGCCCCGGTTGTGGGCGCGGGCGAGCGCGCCGGTGACCGCGCGCTCCACGTCCCGCCCGCTCCTGGCGAGCGGCACGAACGCGGCCCGCCCCGGCTCGGGCACGCACTCCGCGCCCAGCGCCGACAGCACGCTCCCGACCCCCAGCTCCAGGTACGTGCGCACCCCGCGCCCGTCCAGCCAGCGGACCGCGTCGTGGAACCGCACGGTGTCCCTGGCCTGCCGACGCCAGTGCGCGGGCGAGGCGAGCTCCGCCGCCCCGACCGGCCCGCCGCTCACCCCGGACACCAGCGCGATCCCCGGCTCCGCGGTGGAGAGCCCCGCCGCGACACGGGCGAGGTCGTCCAGCACCGGGTCCACGTCGGCCGAGTGGAACGCCCACCCGGTGGCCAGCCTGCGGTGCCGCACGCCCAGCGCCGCGCACCGCTCGACCAGCTCGGCGACGTCGTCCAGCGCGCCCGCCACCACCACGGACTCCGGCCCGTTCACGGCGGCCAGCCCGAGGCGCTCGCCCAGCAGCGGCAGCACGTCCCGCGGGGTCAGGCGCAGCGCGACCATCGCCCCCTCGGGCATCCGCTCCTGCATGAGCCTGCCCCGCGCGGACACCAGCCGGGCCGCGTCGGCGAGCGCCAGCGCGCCGGACGCGTGCGCCGCCGCGATCTCGCCGACCGAGTGGCCGAACACGAAGTCCGGGACCACGCCCCAGGACGCGAGGAGCCGGAAGAGCCCGACCCCGACCGCGAACAGGGCGGTCTGCGCGAACACCGTGCTGGCCGCGAGGTCCTCCGCGTCGCCGGTGAGCACCGCGCGCAGCCCGTCCGCGAGGTCGGCGTCGACCGCGCCGACGACCTCGTCCACGGCGGCGGCGAACACCGGGAACGCGGCGCACAGCTCGCGCGCCACACCGGGGCGTTCCGCGCCCTGGCCGGGGAACAGGAACGCCACGCCGCCGTCGAGCGCGGTGTCGCGGCGCAGCTCCGCCGCCGGTTCGCCGTGCGCGAGGGCGGTGAGCCCGCGCCGGAACCCGTCGAGGTCGTCGCCGAGCACGGCGGCCCGGTGGGCGAGCCCGGCGCGGGAGCGCGCCAGCGAGAACCCGACGTCGAGGACGTCCACTTCGGACTGCGCGCGGTCCAGCAGCCGGGCGGCCTGCTCCCTCAGGGCCTCCTGGTTCGCGGCGGACAGCAGCCAGGGCAGTGCGCGCGCGGTCCGCTCGGGCCGCGCGGGGGTGCTCTTCCGGGGCGCCTGCTCCAGCACGACGTGCGCGTTGGCGCCGTCCGCCCCGAACGCGGACACCCCGGCCCGGCGCGGCCTCGCCGTGCCCTGGCCCCTGGAGGTCGGCCACGGCTGGTCCTGGTCGAGCAGCCGGATTTGGCCGGCCTCCCAGTCCACCCGCGTGGTCGGCCGACCGGAGAGCAGGGTGCGGGGCAGCCGTCCCGAGCGCAGCGCCAGCACGGTCTTGATCACCCCGGCGATGCCGGCGGCGGCCTGGGCGTGCCCGAGGGCGGACTTGAGCGAGCCGACCCACAGCGGGCGCTCGCGCTCCCGGTACGCCTCCTGCAGCGCCCGCAGCTCGACCTCGTCCGCGCGCGGCGCGCCGGTCCCGTGCGCCTCGACGGCGTCGACGTCGCCGGGTCGCAGTCCGGCGTCGGCCAGCGCCGCGCGGATCACCTCGCGCTGCGCGACCGCGCTGCCGGACGCGCCGTCCGAGTTC
>NZ_JBQGCX010000344.1:0-2950 GCF_052038725.1 Actinosynnema sp. | reverse complement strand
GGCTGCGGGGGTGGGCCAGGGCGGCGGCGCGGGGGTTGGGCGCCGGGGAGTACCTGGAGCTGCCGGGGCAGTGGCACGGGGTGCCCGCGGAGGCGCTGGCGCCCGCGATGAGGAGGCACTTCCTGGGGTGAGGGGGCGGTGGCCGCCGGTGGTGGCTCCGGTGGCTCAGGTGGCCACCGCCCCTGATCCCGCGGTTCAGCGCCGCAGCGAGGCGAGGAACCCGGCCCAACTGGCGCCGGGGAACTCCAGCACGCCACCGTCCGGGCACTTGCTGTCCCGCACCAGAACGCCGCCCCTGCCACCGTCACCGCGTCCGTCGCCGACACGCGCGACCTCGGCGCAGTTGTTGTCCGGCCCACTGCGACTGCTGCGCCGCCACCGCACCGTCCCGCCCATCACGCGCCCAGCCCTTCCATCTCCCGCCGGATGAACGCGCTCGTCTCCTCGGGCGAGAGCGCCACCTCCGCGTTCCGGGTGAAGGCGCCCAGGAACTCCCGGACCTCCCCACCGTCCTCGACCCACTGCCCGCCACCCCGGTGCTCGACGTAGACCAGCGGCGGGTCCTCAACCGGGTCGGGGTAGTTGAGCAGCACGAACGGGCTGACCATCTCGGTGTAGAGCCCGCGCTCGAACGGGATCACCTGGATGGTCACGTTCGGCAGTTCCTGGAGCACGAGCAGGTGGTGCAGCTGCTCCACCATCACCTCGCTCCCACCCGCCACCCGCCGGAACCCCCCTTCGTCCACAACCGCGCGCACCACGAGCGGGTCGCGCTACGCGTGCACCCGCCGCTGCCGCGCCATCCGCGACTCGACGGCCTTCCTGGCCCCGTCGCCCGCCACCGCCCGCAACGTGGTCCGCTGCACGGCCGCCGCGTAGGCGCTCGTCTGGAGCAGTCCGGGCACCAGGGTCTGCTCCACCGTCAGCACCTCGGCCGCGTCCGCCTCGGCCCGCAGGTAGGCCCGGTACTTCAAGGACATCCCTGGGGAGACCTCCACCGGTTTGGCGCTGCTCCTGGCCTCCTCCCACAGCTCCTCGACGGCCCGACGCGCGACGGCGTCCGTGACCCCGCACTGGGCGAGGATGACCTGGAGCGTGGGGTAGTCGGGCATGACGTGCCCGTTCTCGATCTTCGACACGAGCCCGGCGGACTTCCGCAGCGCCAGCGCGATCTCCTCGGGCCGCCGCCCGGCGTCCACCCGGAGCTGGGCGAGCCTCCTCCCCAACTTCCGCTTGGACCGCGTCTGAGTGCTCGGCATGCGCCCTTCCAGGGGTTCGGGACGGCGAGAGCCTATCGCGCGCCCCCGAAGTTCACCCTTCAGGTTCATGCGCTCGGTTCAAATCTCCCGGTAAACTGAACAGCACCGGCCCACTCCCGACAAGTGACCCAGCCGGCACGCACCGCCCGCCGATACCGAAGAACCCGCTGATCCCGAAGGGCGTCCCATGCACCGACCCACTGCTTCCGCCACCCCAGCCACCCCGACCGCGCAGTCGTGGTGGCTGGCCACCCTGGCGGCGGAGGAAGCCCCGCAGCTGTTCGCGATAGCCCACGAGTACCCGGAGACCCAGGAGGGCTGGGTGGCGGCCTACGGCATGGCCTTCCAGGACAGGGCGGAGGTGTCGTCGACGGACGGCGACTTCCGCACGTGCTCGGCGAGCCCGGAAAGCGCACTGACCACGTTCACCCGGCTGGCGAGGGACGAGAAGGGAGTGAAACTCCACCTGATCTGGCTCACCCCACCCCACGGCTCACGCCCGCGGACCAACGCTCAACCGTGACCACCAGACCACCCGGCCGAACCGGCGGAACATCACAACCTGAGCCGGGGCAACAGCCCAGGTGTGCCGGTCTGGCGCTGCTCCGCGATTCGGGGTCTGCCGGGGATGCGGGGTGTGCCAGGGATGGGGGGTGTGCCAGCGATCCGGGGTATGCCAGCAATGCGAGGCGTGCCAGCGATCCGGGGTATGCCAGCGATGCAGGATGCGCCAGGGGGGGCGAACGCGGTACCGGAACGGTCGCGCGTGGCGCGGGGCCAAGCCGGAACAGGTTCGGGCGCAACAACTCCCGTGTGCGACAACTCGGGCAGTGCGGTCGACGCCTTCCAGCCGCCTACCGCAAACACAACCAGCCGCAGCCACAGCTCTCGACCGCCGGCTACAGCTCTCGGCCGCCAGTCACCGCGTCAGCCGCAGTGGCTGTTGTCGGTCGCAGTCACCGTTATCAACCGGAGTTGCCATTGTCGGCCGCAGTCACCATTACCAGCCGCAGTCACCGTTGTCGGCCGCAGTCACCGTTGTCGGCCACAGTCACCGTTGTCGGCCACAGTGGCCTGGGCGGGAAGGAGGTTACCGCCAGACCCGCGCACGCGCGCCGGGCTGAGCACGGGTGCGCGGGTCTTCCGTCGTGGCCGGGGCAGAACTCGTTGTGCGTGAAGCAGGAACCGTCGTGGACCGCGAGAGGCTCGTGGTCGAGCGGGTCACGAGTTGATCGTGGGCCGCAGGTCGCGGCCACAGGCCAACAGGTACTCCCAGGTCCGGCCGCGCTGGTCGGGCGGGTAGCCGCCGTCGCTGGTGCGAACCGGGTAGATCAGGCCGAAGGGTGAGGGCTGGTCGAACTCGTCACCGCTGAGGACGTCGATGAGGTCTCGCTTGTGGCCCATGGTCTCGCTCCTCTTCGAGCGGTGGCCAGTACTCCTTCCCCTGTGGCGGAGGGATCGCCGGGGAGGAATGGAGTCTGGACCGGTTGGTGGGGACCCTGGGATGCCCGGTGCCCACCCGCGTTATGCATCGGGGGGATATTTCCCCCGCACGGCCGAACCGATAACCCAGAGCGACACCACCCGAACAGCAACCCGCACCACCGGAGCAGGTCACCAACCCGCACCACCGGACCAAGTCATCGGCCCGCACCGCCGGACCAAGTCACCAACCCGCATCGCCGGACCAA
>NZ_JBQGCX010000343.1:0-4720 GCF_052038725.1 Actinosynnema sp. | reverse complement strand
GCGCGGGAGCAACGGGGCGGGCGGGGGGAGCGACGGGGCGCGGGAGCAACGGGGCGGGCTGGGGGAGCGACGGGGCGGGGCGAGAGCGAGGGGGCGAGAGCGGGGGCGGGGACGGCGATGGCGTGAAGGGCAGAAACCGGGCGGGGGCGCCGTGCGAGGGAGAAGGCGGGGGCGGGCGGTTTCCCCGGCAGCGGCTCGCACCCGACGGGCGCTGCTGTGGAAAGCGCTTACCCCGGTCCGCTCGAAGCCGGGCGAGCGAGTGGATCACTTGACGCACAGCGACATGTCGACACAGCGACCGCAGCATCACCCCACAGCCCGGAAAGCGCTTGCCAAGCGTGGAACCCGCTTTCCCCACCACCACGCGAAAGGGGTGGCGAGCTCGTGGCCCGCCACCCCTTCACACAGGTCGCCTCAGCGCCCCAGCCTCAGTGTCCCCACCTCAGCGCCCCAGCCTCCCAGCGCCCCCACCTCAGCGCCGGTCCTCCAAGTCGCCCTCGGTGTTCAGGTACACCGCCCGCAACGCGTCCAGCGTCGCCTGCTCCGGGTGCTCCCACAGCCCCCGGTCCGCCGCCTCCAGTAGCCGCTCGGTGATGCCGTGCAGCGCCCACGGGTTGCTCTCGTTGAGGAACCGCTGGTTCTCCTCGTCGAACACGTACGCCTCGGCGAGCTTCTCGTACATCCAGTCCGCGACCACCCCGGTCGTGGCGTCGTACCCGAACAGGTAGTCCACCGTCGCCGCCAGCTCGAACGCGCCCTTGTACCCGTGCCTGCGCATCGCCGCCAGCCACCGGGGGTTCACCACGCGCGCCCGGAAGATCCGGTTCGTCTCCTCGTGCAGGGTCCGCGTGCGCACCGCGTCGGGCCTGGTGCTGTCGCCCACGTACGCCTTCGGGGCCTTCCCCGTCAGCGCCCGCACCGTGGCCACCATGCCGCCGTGGTACTGGAAGTAGTCGTCCGAGTCGATGACGTCGTGCTCGCGGGTGTCGATGTTCTTCGCCGCCACCGCGATCCGCTTGTACGCGGTCTCCATGTCCGGCCTGGCCTGCACGCCGTCGAGCCCGCGCCCGTAGGCGTACCCGCCCCACACCGCGTACACCTCGGCGAGGTCGGCGTCGTCGCGCCAGTTCCGGCTGTCGATCAGCGGCAGCAGCCCCGCCCCGTACGCGCCCGGCTTGGAGCCGAAGATGCGCATCGTGGCCCGCCGGTCGTCGCCGTGCTCGTCCAGCGCCGCGCGCACGTGGGCGCGCACGAAGTTGTCCGAGTCCGGCTCGTCCAGCTCGGCCACCAGCCGCACCGCGTCGTCCAGCAGCGCCACCACGTGCGGGAACGCGTCGCGGAAGAAGCCGCTGATGCGCACGGTCACGTCGATCCGCGGCCTGCCCAGCTCCGCCAGGTCCACGACCTCCAGGCCGGTCACCCGGCGGGACTGCTCGTCCCACACCGGGCGCACGCCCAGCAGCGCCAGCACCTCGGCGATGTCGTCGCCGGAGGTGCGCATGGCGGAGGTGCCCCACACCGACAGGCCCACCGACGGCGGCCACTCCCCCGTCTCGGAGCGGTAGCGCTCCAGCAGCGAGTCGGCCATGGCCTGCCCGGTCTCCCACGCCAGCCTCGACGGCACGGCCTTCGGGTCGACCGAGTAGAAGTTCCGGCCGGTCGGCAGCACGTTCACCAGGCCCCGCAGCGGCGAACCGCTCGGGCCTGCGGGCACGTAACCGCCGTTCAGCGCGTGCAGCACGTGCGTCATCTCGTCCGTCGTCCTGGCGAGCCTGGGCACGACCTCGCGGGCGCCGAACTCCAGGAGGCCCACCACGTCCCGGTCGTCCGTGAGCGTCGCGGCGTGCTCGGGCGCCCAGTCGGCGTCCTCCATGGCCTGCACCAGCTCGCGGGCCCGCTGCTCGGCGGCGTCCGTGTCGAGGCGGTCGGCGCCCTGCTTGAGGCCCAGCGCGTCGCGCAGGCCCGGCAGCGCGGCGACCTGCCCGGCCCACACCTGCGGGGCCTGCAGGATCGCCAGCACCAGGTTGACCCGCGCCGCGCCGACCGGCGGCTCGCCCAGCACGTGCAGGCCGTCGCGGATCTGCACGTCCTTGATCTCGCACAGCCAGCCGTCGACGTGCAGGATCAGCTCGTCGAACTCGGCGTCGTGCGGCCGGTCGGTCAGGCCGAGGTCGTGGTCGAGCTTCGCGGCCTGGATGAGGGTCCAGATCTGGGCGCGGATGGCGGGCAGCTTCGCCGGGTCCATCGCGGCGATGTTGCCGTGCTCGTCCAGCAGCTGCTCCAGGCGCGCGATGTCGCCGTAGCTGTCCGAGCGGGCCATGGGCGGCACCAGGTGGTCGACCAGGGTGGCGTGGGCGCGGCGCTTGGCCTGGGTGCCCTCGCCGGGGTCGTTGACCAGGAACGGGTAGATCAGCGGCAGGTCGCCGAGCGCCGCGTCCGGGCCGCAGCCCGCCGACAGGCCGACGGTCTTGCCGGGCAGCCACTCCAGGTTGCCGTGCTTGCCGACGTGCACGACCGCGTCGGCGCCGAACTCGGCCTCCAGCCAGCGGTACGCGCCCAGGTAGTGGTGGCTGGGCGGCAGGTCCGGGTCGTGGTAGATCGCGATCGGGTTCTCGCCGAACCCGCGCGGCGGCTGGACCATGACCACGACGTTGCCCGAGCGCAGGGCGGCCAGCACGATCTCGCCGTCGCGGTCGCGGGAGCGGTCCACGAACAGCTCGCCGGGCGCGGGGCCCCAGTGCCGCTCCATGTCCTCGCGGGCGTCCTCGGGCAGGGTCTGGTACCACTCGCGGTAGCGGGCGGCGGGCAGCCGCACCGGGTTGCCCTGCAGCTGCTCCTCGGTGAGCCAGTCCGGGTCCTGGCCACCGGCGGCGATCAGGGCGTGGATGAGCGCGTCGCCGTTGAGGTCGTCCAGGCCGGGGAAGCCCTCGCCCAGGTCGTAGCCCTGCTCGCGCAGCGCGGCGAGCAGCCGGACCGCGCTGGCCGGGGTGTCCAGGCCGACCGCGTTGCCGATGCGGGAGTGCTTGGTCGGGTAGGCCGACAGCATGAGCACGACCTTGCGGTCGGCGGGCGGGGTGTGCCGGAGCCTGCCGTGCCGCACCGCGATGCCCGCGACGCGCAGCGCGCGCTCGGGGTCGGCGACGTAGACGGTCAGGCCGTCCTCGTCGATCTCCTTGAAGGAGAACGGGACGGTGATGATGCGGCCGTCGAACTCGGGGATCGCGACCTGGGTGGCGGTGTCGAGCGGCGAGAGGCCGTCGTCGTTGTCGTCCCAGTCGGCGCGGCTGCTGGTCAGGCACAGGCCCTGCAGGATCGGCACGTCCAGCTCGGCGAGCGCGCCCACGTCCCACGCGTCGTCGTCGCCACCGGCGGAGGCCGTGGCGGGCTTGGTGCCGCCTGCGGCGAGCACGGTCACGACGAGCGCGTCGGCCTTGCGCAGCTCGGCGAGCAGCTCGGGCTCGGCGGTGCGCAGCGAGGAGCAGAAGATCGGCAGCGCCCGGCCGCCCTTGGCCTCGACCGCGTCGCACAGCGAGTGCACGAACGCGGTGTTCCCGGCCACGTGGTGGGCGCGGTAGTAGAGCACCGCGACGGTGGGCCGCACGCCCCCGTCCGGGTCGCCGGTCGGCTCGGGGCGCTCCAGCAGGCCCCAGTTGGGCGCGGCCACGGGCGGCTCGAAGCCGACGCCGGTCAGCAGGACCGTGTCGGACAGGAACGCGTGCAGCTGCGCGAGGTTCGCGGCGCCGCCGTGGGCCAGATAAGTGTGCGCTTCCGCACACACCCCGCCGGGCGCGGTGGACAGCTCCATCAGCTCGGCGTCCGGGTTCTGCTCACCGCCCAGCACGACGACCGGTCGCGGACCCGCGAGGAGGTGGTCCAGGCCCTCCTCCCAGATGCGCCTGCCGCCCAGGATGCGCACCACCACCAGGTCGGCGCCCTCGACGAGTTCGGGCAGGTCGTCGACGCCGAGCCTGGCCGGGTTGCCGAGCCGGTAGTCGGCTCCGCTGGCTCGTGCGGACAGCAGGTCCGTGTCGGAGGTCGACAGCAGCAGGATCACGTGCGGGCTCCATCCCTCGGGGGTCCTCGCCCCAAGTCGTAGGGGACGGCGTGCGGAGTTCCTGACTCCCCGGGTTTCCCCAGGTCACAGTGGCGGGACCGCGCCGGTTTCGCACCGGCTTCCTCCTGTTGCTTCGCCGTTCAGGCCTCACACTAATCGGAGTTAGCATCCAGTCCATGTCCCCAGACCGCGATCGCCCTGACGCCTGCCCCGGCGCCGTCGACGTGTTCCAGGCCTCGGACGGCGGGCTCGCCCGCGTCCGCGTGCCCGGTGGCACGATCGACGCCGAGCGGTTCGACGTCCTCCGCCTGGCCGCGCTGGAGCTGGGCGACGGCTGGATAGAGCTGACCTCGCGGTCGAACCTCCAGGTCAGGGGCCTGGCCGAGGGTGCGGAGCTGGAGCTGGGCAGGCGGCTGTCGGTGGCCGGGCTGCTGCCGACCCGCACCCACGAGCGGATGCGCAACATCATCGGCGACCCGCTGGACCCCGGTTCGCAGGCGTTGTGCGACGAGCTGGACCTGGCGCTTCGGTCGGTGCCCGCGCTGGGCGCCCTGCCCGGTCGGTTCCTGCTCACCGTCGGCCACTCGGAGTCGGGCCTGGGCTGCGACATCGGTGAGGCCGGTGACGTGCTGCTGCTGGCCGGGCAGGACTCCGGCGTGCGGGTGT
>NZ_JBQGCX010000342.1:0-2715 GCF_052038725.1 Actinosynnema sp. | reverse complement strand
CCTCACGCTGCTGCCCGGCGACACGATCGAGTGGGCCGGCGTCGCGACCATCCGCGGCGAGGTCCCCTCCTCGCGGCTGTCCGCCTCGATCGTCAACCTCAGCGGCACCGAGGACGGCTGCAAGGGCGCCGAGGCCACGGTCCACCCCTCGTGCACCGACACCGCCGGCCAGGGCCAGCTCCGCGACGCCGCGACGGTCCGCGCGACCGGCGCGGTGTCCCTCACCGTCCTCAGCGGCAGCATGGCGCCGTCGCTGCCGGCGGGGACCGTGGTGGTGGTGCGGGAGGTCGAGCCGGACACGATCCGTCCCGGCGACGTCATCACGTTCCAGACCGCGGCCGGTGAGGACTCCTACGTCACGCACCGCGTCGTGGAGGTCGTCGGGGGCGAGGTCCCGTACGCGGTGACCAAGGGCGACGCCAACCCCGCCCCGGACCCGGAGCCGGTGCCGCTGGAGTCGGTCCGGGGTGCGGTCTGGTACGCGGTCCCCTTCGTGGGCTGGCCGAGCGGGCTGCTCGGCTTCACCGGTGGCAGCGGGGAGGTGCTCGCCGCCGGCGCGCTGCTGGTCTACGCGCTGTCGCAGCTGCTCATGCTCGGACGCGACCGTCGTCGCGCCCGCGGGAGCGCCCGTCGGGGCCCTGCGGCCGCGGCGGCGTCGGGAGGGGCGCGTCACCGGACGGCGCCGTCCCCGGGGCCTGCGGGTGCCGCAGCCCCGGGTGCGACGGTGGCAGCAGGCGGCGCACGGTCCACCAGCTGAGGGCCACCACCGCGGTCACCAGCGGCCACGACAGGACGGCCCGGGCCACCCCGAGCGCGAGGACCTGCTCCGCGGCCCACAGCGACACGAAGACGACCGAGCGCAGCACGTAGCTGCCGACCCACCACCAGCTGGCCCGCGAGTAGGCCCGCAGCAGGTCGGGGTCGCGACGCCAGGCGCCGCGCTGCCGCAGCACGCCGCCCACCACGAGGCCGAGCAGCGGCCGGCGCAGCCACACCGACAGCGCCCAGGCCAGGGCGCTGGCGCCGTGGGCGAGCAGCTGCAGGAGGACGAAGTCGACGGCCCGGCCGGTCCGGGCCACCACCAGCGCGCTGAGGAGCGTCGCGAGCAGCCCCAGCAGCGCCGCGCGGGGCGGCCGGCCGCGCAGCACCCGCCCGGCGCCGAGCACCGCCGAGGCCGCCACGGCCACCACGAGCGCGGTGGTGAGGTCCTCGCGCCACACGAGCACGCCGACGAACGCCAGGCCCGGCAGGGACGCGTCGAGGGCGGCGGTGCGCCCGCCCAGGAGGGTGACGAGGCTGTCGGCGGGCTGCGGGGCGCTCACCGCAGGAGTATCGGCGGCCCTCGCCCGCCGCAGCAGGACCTACGTCACGTCTGGATGTCGGGGTAGGGCATCGAGTAGTGCGAGAGCCGGCGGGCGTAGTCCAGCTGGTACCCCAGGGGCTCGGCGTGGTCGCGCTCGAACATCGCGATGAACAGCGTGAGGGTGAGGAACGGGTGCGCGCCGAGCCCGAACAGGGCCGGATGGTCGTGCGTGCGCAGGGCCCCGCGCGCCTCGCCGGAGAACGCCAGCCAGGACGAGCGCTCGACGCCGTGGCCGGCGACGATCCCGTTGGCCTCCACCGCCTCCCACCACTCCACGCTCCCGACCGGGTCCTCGCGGTAGCGCTCGACGAGCTCGGGGTCGCGGTCGACGCAGAAGAGGAACTTGTTCAGCAGGTAGCGGCTCATGCGCGGGCCTCCGGGGTCCCGGTCGGCGTGAGGAGGGCGGGGGCGGCCGGCAGGTGGTGCGCGAGCGCGCCGCCGGCGAGCTCCGCCGGCACCCCGCCCGGGAACCACGTGAAGTACGCCTCCATGGTGTGGAACAGGTCGAGGTGGTCGGCGTGGTCGGCGCGGACGCCCTCCCCGGCCACGCCCATCATCAGCATGAAGTCCATGAAGCCGTGGGTGGCGTTGCCGGGGGCGTGCAGGGACTCCAGCGTCACCTCCGCCAGCGTCCGCTCGATGTCGCCCGAGGCGATCCACTCCACGGCCCTTCGGTCGAAGTCGGGGTCGGGACCGTGCGGGCCGAACTGCCGGGGACCGCCCAGCTCCAGGGACAGGTGGCCCGTGCCGATGACGGCCACGCGCTTGTCGCTGGGCCAGGACTGCACCATCTCCCGGATCGCGCGGCCCAGCTGCACGAAGCGCCTGGGCTGCGGCAGCGGCGGGGCGAAGATGTTCGTGTACACCGGCACGATCGGCAGGTCGTTCTGCGGCCGCAGCGTGATGATCGGGCACGTCACCGAGTGGTCGATCCGCAGCTCGTTGCTGAAGGCCAGGTCGAAGCCCAGGTCCAGGCCGTTGCGCAGCAGGTGCCCGGACAGGTCCCGGTCCCCGGCCATGTGCATGCGCGGCAGGCCGAACTCGCGCTCCTCGTTGTACCAGTTGGCGTCGTAGCGCTCGGCGTGGCCGATGAGGAACTGCGGCATGTTGTCCAGCCACAGCTGGTGGAAGTGGTCGCTGCCGACCATCACGAGCACGTCGGGGCGGGCCGCGGTCAGCGTGGCCCGGAACCGCTCGATCTTCGCGACCCACTCGTCGGCGAAGGGCGGGCGGTCCGCGCCCGTGGCGGTGCTCGCCCGGTAGTAGAACGGGTGGTGCGTGGAGGCGATGACGGCGACGATCTCTGCCACTGCGGGGACTCCTTCGTCCTTCTCGGCCGGTGCTGCTCAGGC
>NZ_JBQGCX010000341.1:0-2138 GCF_052038725.1 Actinosynnema sp. | reverse complement strand
TCGTGTCCGGGTCAGTCGCGCCTGGGCCAGTCGCGTCCGGGTCATTCGCGCCCGGCGCGCTCCAGCCCGTCGAGCACCAGCGCGACGGTGAAGTCGAACCGGTCGTGCCCGGTCCCGGCGGACAGCTCGGCGGCGTGCCGCTTGGACACCGCGAACGCGTCCGGCAGCTCCGCGAACCGCCGGGCCATCTCCTCCCGGCTGATCACCCACTCCTCGCCGCCCGCGGTCCGGCGCGCGGCCAGCGAACGCTCCAGGCTGTAGGCGTTGACGTACAGGGTCAGCGCGTCGACCGCCCACGCGGCGGCCTGCGGCGGGACCCCGCCCGCGAGCGCGATCGCGAGCATCCCCTCGCTCACCCGCAGCGTGTCCAGGTTGGACGGCGCGGCGGCCAGCGCGGCGCGGGAGACGCCGGGGTAGCGCAGGTACTCGTCCCGCAGCGCGGCGCAGACGGCGGTCAGCTGCGCCCGCCACGCCGCCGGGTCCGGCTCGGGCAGCGCGACCCGCGCGCACAGGCGGCCGATCAGCAGCTCGTCCAGGTCCTCCTTGTTGACCACGTGCGCGTACAGCGACGACGCGCCCGTGCCCAGCGCGGCGGCCACCCGGCGCATGGTCAGCGCCTCGTAGCCCTCGCGCTCGACGATGCCGAAGGCGGTGTCGACGATCGCGTCCACGGTGATCGGGGCCTTGCGCGCCGCCCCGCGCCCGGTGGCGGCCTCGCCGCCGGGGAGCTGGTTGCGGGCGGCGCGGCGCTGCTGCGGTGTGGGCACGGGACGAGTCTAGTCGCCGGGGGCGAACAGTGTTCCAGGTAACTTCGAACGGTGTTCGCCTTGTTCTGAACACTGTTCGAGAGTAGAACAGTGTTCGTGCCTGTTGACCTGCGAACCACCCCGTCCACCGCCACCCCGCTCCCGCCGGCCTCGCTGCGCCAGGCGTGGGTGGCGCTCGTCGGCCAGTCGGCCGGGTTCCAGTTCGACATGCTCGACAACTCCGTCCTCACCGTCGCCCTGCCCACCATCGGCCGCGAGCTGGCCGCCACCACCACCGAGCTGCAGTGGGTCACCGCCGCCTACGCGGTCGTCTTCGGCGGCCTGATGCTCGCCTTCGGCGCGCTCGCCGACCGCTTCGGCCGCCGCAGGCTCATGCTCACCGGCCTGGCCCTGCTCGCCACCACCAGCCTCGCCACCGCCCTGGTCACCACCGCCTGGCAGCTCATCGCAGTCCGCGCGGCCCTCGGCGTGGCCGCCGCCATGACCACCCCCGGCTCCATGGCGCTGGCCTTCCGGCTGTTCCGCGACGACGCGCTGCGCGTGCGCGCCACCACGCTCATCTCCACCGTCGGCCTGGTCGGCCTGGCGATCGGCCCGACCCTGGGCGGCCTCGTCATCGCGGTCGCGCCCTGGCAGGTCCTGCTGCTGGTCAACGCCCCGATCGCGGTGCTCGCGCTGGTCGGCGTCCGGGCGGGCATCGCCCCCGACGACCCGGCCGAGCTGCACCGCGCCCCCGTGGACGTCCTCGGCGCGCTGCTGGGCACGGCGACCGTCGTGCTCGCCCTGGTGACGCCGACCCTGGCCGTGGACGCGGGCGGCTGGACCCCGTGGGCGACCGGGCTCACCGCCGTCGCCGCCGCGCTCGGCTTCGCCCACCGCCAGCGCACCGCCGCCCACCCGCTGCTGGACCCGGCCCTGCTGGCCCGACCGCTGGTGGCCAGCGGCCTCGCCTACAAGGCGGCGGCGGGCATGGCCACCGCGGGCCTCGGCTACCTGGTGGCCCTCCAGCTCCAGCTCGACTGGGGCTGGTCGCCCGCGCAGGCCGCGCTGGGCACCCTGCCGCAGGTCGTGGTCCTGCTCGCCGGGGGCGCGTTCGTGCAACCGCTGCTGCGCAGGCTCGGGTTCGACCGCGCCGCGTGGCTGGGCGCGGCGGCGGTCGCGGCCGGTCTGGCCGAGTACGCCCTGCTCGGGCGCCTCGGGTACCCGTGGGTGGCCCTCGCGCTCGTGCTGGTCGCGCTGGGGCTGCGCGTGGTCGGCGTGGTCGCGGCCATGAACGTGCTGCGCGGCCTGCCCGAGAACCGCACCACGATCGGCGCGGCCCTCACCGACACCGCGAGCGAGGTCACCTCGGCGGTGGGGCTGGCGGTGGTC
>NZ_JBQGCX010000340.1:0-3900 GCF_052038725.1 Actinosynnema sp. | reverse complement strand
GCGCGCGCGGGGAAGACGACCGCGCCGCCCGCCCAGCACCCCCACCCGCCTAGCGCCCCTGCTCCCCCCGGATCTCGTTCAGGTAGTTGTAAATCGTGTACCGCGTAACCCCCAGCACCCCCGCCAGGTAGTCCACCGAGTCCCGGATCAGGAACAGCCCGGCCTCGTCCAGCACCCGCACGACCTCGGACTTGTGCGCCTTCTTCATCAGCCCCACCGGCACCCCGACCGCCTCCACGGCCCGCTCCACCAGCAGCTTCTGCAAGGTGTCCACGTCACCGGGGACCGCCTCCACCGCGTGCCCGCCCTGCCCGCCGCCCCCACCCGCGCCGGGGTCCGTGTTCACGCACAGGCACCCCACCGCGACCCCGCGCTCGTCGCGCAGGAACACCGTGGACGAGCGGATCAGCCGCCCGTCCGGCGCGTACGTGTCGTACCCCGGCAGGTCCTGCGTGGTCCCCCTGCGCACCAGCCCCAGCAGCAGGTCCGTCATCGGGCCGCCCACCTGCCGCCCGGTCAGCCCGCCCGCGATGGCCACGATCGAGTTCGGCAGCGCGGACAGGTCGTGCAGCACCACCTCGGTGCCCGGCCCGAGCGCGGACGCCAGACCGGCCACGGTCGGGGCCAGCGCGTCCAGCACGTTGCCGCGCACCGGGGCGACGGCCGCGGCCCGCACGTCCACCACCACCGGCCTGGCCGCCCGCAGCTCCCGCAGCGCCGAGGCGAACCGCGCCACCGTCTCCGGCGTGGTCGAGGCGTGCGGCGTCAACCGCACGTGCTCCGGTCGCACCGTCGCGGTGACCCCGGCGGCCACCAGCGCCGCCCCCACCGCCGCGGACGGCGTCCCCGGCACCTCGAACGCCATGATCCCGCCGCGCCGCTCGCGCGCCGACACGACCACGCCGCCCGCGCCCTCGACCACCTCGCCCAGCTCGTCCAACCGCTGCCCGATCCGCTCCCCGATCGCGCGGACCCCGCCCAGCTCCACCAGCTCCAGCGCCGTCGCGAACGCCCCCGACGCGATCGGGTTCAGGTTCGTCAGCGACCAGGCCGCCGCGCCCTCGCCCACCGGGTGCACCGCCCCGTCGAACAGGCCGGGGTCCAGCGCCCCGGTCCACCCGGACGCGACCGGCTCCAACCGCTCCAGCGCCCGGTCCGACAGCGCCATGAACCCGGTGGACCACCCGGCCCGCACCCACTTCTGCCCGCCGACCACCAGCACGTCGGCGACCTGCCACGGCTCGTCCACGACCCCGAACCCCTGGATGCCGTCGACCACCAGCAGCCGGTCCCCGACGACCTCGCGCAGCGCCGCCAGGTCCGCCCGGTACCCGGTCCGGAAGTCGACCGCGCTCACCGACACCGCCGTGGTCCCCGGCGTCAGCGCGGCCCGCACCGCCTCGGGCGTCACCGGCCCGGCGGGCAGCCAGTTCACCCGCGCCCGCCCGGCCCGCACCCACGGGTAGGTGTTCGCCGGGAACTCGGCGGGCGACACGACCACCTCGCCGACCAGCCCCAGCGCGACCTGGAACAGCCCGGTGCTGGTGTTGGGCAGCGGCACCACGTGGTCGGTGTCGCTCCCGCACAACCGCGCCGCCGCCGCCATCGCGCGCAGCTCGTGCCGCATCAGCTCGTCCACCGTGGACGGTCCGGCGGCGGTCGCCTGCTCCAGCATCCGCGTGGACGCCTCCAGCACGGCCTGCGAGGGCGGGCCGAAGCGGCCGAAGTCCAGGTAGCCCTCCGGTTCGCGGAAGGTGACGAGGTAGGAGGAGGGGATGCGCATCGCTAGAGCACCTTCGAGAGGAACTGCCGGGTCCTGGGTTCACGCGGATTCTCCAGCACCTGGTCGGGAGGCCCGGACTCGACCACGACCCCGCCGTCCAGGAACGCGACCTCGTCGGCCACCTGCCTGGCGAACCCGATCTCGTGCGTGACCACCAGCATCGTCATGCCGTCCGCCGCCAGCCCCGCCATGACGTCCAGCACGTCGCCCACCAGCTCCGGGTCCAGCGCGGAGGTCGGCTCGTCGAACAGCATCACCTTGGGCCGCATGGCCAGCGCGCGGGCGATCGCCACCCGCTGCTGCTGCCCGCCGGAGAGCTGGTTCGGGTAGGCGCCCGCCTTGTCGGCCAGTCCGACCTTCTCCAGCAGCTCGCGGGCGTGCGCGACGGCGTCCGCCTTGGACTCGCGGAGCACCTGCACCGGCCCCTCGGTGATGTTCTCCAGCGCGGTGCGGTGCGGGAACAGGTTGAAGCGCTGGAACACCATGCCGGTGCCGCGCCGCTGCCTGGCGACCTCGCGCTCGCGCAGCTCGTGCAGCTTCCCGCCCCTGCTGGCGAACCCGACCGGCTCGCCGTCGACCCAGATCCGGCCGGAGTCGATGGTCTCCAGGTGGTTCACGCAGCGCAGGAACGTGCTCTTGCCCGCGCCGGACGGCCCCAGCAGGCACCACACCTGCCCGGCCTCGACCTCCAAGTCGATGCCGCTGAGCACCTCGGTGCTCCCGTAGGACTTCCGCACTCCGACGGCCCTGACCAGGCTCATCGGGCCACCCCCTTGCCGTAGGCGCGCTCCAGGAAGTGCTGGCCGACGCTCGCCGCGCTCACCACGACCATGTACCAGGCGGCGGCGGCGAGCAGCGTCTCCATGATCTGGAGGTTGTGCGACGCGATGTTGTTCGCCGCGTGGATCAGCTCCAGGAACCCGATGACCGAGGCCATCGAGGTGCCCTTGAGCATGTTGATGAAGTTGTTGCCGGTCGGCGGGATGATCACCCGCATGGCCTGCGGCAGCACGACCCTGCGCAGCGTCGTCGCGGGCGTCATGCCGATCGCCTTGGCCGCCTCGACCTGCCCGTGGTCCACGCTGTTCAGCCCGGCGCGGACGATCTCGGCCATGTACGCGCTCTCGTTGAGCCCGAGCCCCAGCAGCGCGGCGACGAACGCGGTGATCAGCACGTTCGTCCGCACCTCGAACACCATCGGGATCGAGATGGTGTCGAACACCAGCGCCAGGTTGAACCACAGCAGGATCTGCAGCAGCACCGGCAGCCCCCGGAACAGCCACACGTACCCGGCCGCGAACCAGCGGGCCACCGGGTTCGCCGAGCGGCGCAGCAGCGCGATGCCCACGCCCAGCACGATCGCGCCCGCCTGCGCCACCACGGCCAGCACGACCGTGTTCACCAGGCCGCGCAGCATGATCTCGTGGGTGAAGAAGCCGGGCACGGCCGCGTAGTCGATCCGCGCGCCCGCCAGCGCCCAGCCCAGCGCGCCCAGCAGCGCCAGCAGCACGGCCGCGCCGACCCAGCGGCCCCAGTGCCGCAGCGGGACGACGACCAGCTCGTCCCGCCGCGCGTTGTCGGTGCTCACCCGGTCACCCGCCATTGATCGTGGCCTTGGCGACCGAGCCCGGCGCGACGCCCCAGGCGTCCATGATCTTGCCGTAGGTGCCGTCGTCGATCAGGGACTGCACGGCGCCCTGCAGGGCGGTGGCGAGCTGCCCGGCGTCCTTGCGCACGCCGATGCCGTACGGGCCGCCGTTGATGGGCGCGTGGTCGACCGCCTCGAAGTACTCGCCCTTGCCCGCGGTCTTGGACACGTACACGGCGGTGGGCAGGTCGTTGACGATCGCGGCGACGCGGCCGGTGCGCAGCTGGTTCTGGTTCTGCGTGTCGCTGTCGGTCGCGGTGACGGTCACGGGCTCCTTGCCCGCGCCGGTGCACTTGCCGCTCTGCTCCTTGGCGAACGCCTCCTGGCTGGTGCCCAGCGCGACCGCGACGGACTTGCCGCACAGGTCGTCGGGGCCCTTGACGCCGGTGGGGTTGCCCTTCTGCACCATGATCGTGATGCCCGAGGTGAAGTAGTCCACGAAGCTGATCTGCTCCTGGCGGGCCCGCGT